>JAEOTF010000075.1 GCA_016840025.1 Candidatus Hodarchaeota archaeon | reverse complement strand
CTTGATTAATAGTGCTAAAGTAACGTAATGCGCCAAGTGACGTATAGGCTTTAGCATTAGGATGTGTATCAGTAAATAGGTCAATCATTTGAATCAAGACACGACCTTCTGGATCTGCGTTAGGTTTTGTAAAAATTATGCCTATTTCTGATCCTAATGATTCCAATGCATTAAGTAACTCTTGAAATTGCTCTGAAGATGATTTAACGTCTAAAGTTACAGGATGAAATGTCACCAATAAATTTTTGGACTTAAATTGAAATTCTAACTGAGACTCTAAATCTTCTTTGGACATTAGTCGAGTATTTAAGATTTGATCAAGTCCTGGGCTGCCTGTGTTAAATATATGATCAGGATTTTCTCCGAGTTGCCTTACACGGTTTGCAGATTGTTCGTTGGTCACAAAATGCAGATGAGACATCTTTGTTATACAATGACGGATAGCCTCATCAAATGCTCCTTCCGTAATATCTCCACCAGCGATATGGGCGATTGGTATTCTAGCAATTAAAGCTGCCTGTGCTACAGCTAATATTTCAAATCGATCACCCAAAATAATAAGCAGATCAGGTTTTAATCGGTCTAAAGCGTCCGCAAATCCTATAGTTGCTGTTCCAATAGATTTGGTAACACCTACTGCAGAATCGCTAGAAAGAAGCATCTCAACTTTTTCATCGATTTTAAATCCATCTTTCTCGATTATTTCATAAGTTAGACCAAATTCAGGTGAAAGGTGCATGCCTGTTGCAATTATTTGTAAATGAAAGCTGATTTCTTTCAGAATTTTTTCTATAACAGGTTTTAATAAACCATATTCCGCACGAGAGCCGGTAACAACACAGATTTTCCTTGGCGTGGTCATAGAAATACACTACTTGGAATGTTGATTAATCGTGCCGCTAAACTCTTAGCTGTATCTAAATTTTCCATTTTTGGGTTGTTTTGGTACATCGGAAGTTCATGCATAGGAGTCCATAAAGGACGAGCTAATAGCTTTCTATTATGCAAAGCCTCTAAGAGTCTTTCACGCTGGTTTTTATTTTCTTGATTTAATACTATGGCATTTAACCAATAATTGCTTTTAGCGAAAGAGGGTTCTTGAAAGAAGTAAAGTCCAGGAAAATCTTCAAAAGCTTCTATATATCGCTCCGCTAATGCACGTTTTCGTGAAAGATAAGTAGGTAACTGCTCCATCTGTGCACATCCTACTGCAGCATTGATGTTCGGCAGTCGGAAATTATAGCCAACCATATCATGAAAATACGCCCATTTATGGGGGACTTTAGCTGTTGTTGTCAAATGTTTGGCTAAATGGGCTAATTCATCGTTATCTGTTATTATTGCTCCTCCACCACCAGTAGTTATTGTCTTATTTCCATTAAAACTTAAAGCTGAAACTTTCCCCCACTTTCCAGTATGTACACCTTTGTAATATGACCCTATTGATTCTGCTGCGTCTTCAATGAGTTCTAACTTATATTCATCGCATAATCTAAGCAGAGGATCAATATCCACTGGATGTCCAAAGATATGAACGGGAATAACGGCTTTTATTCTCCGTTTAGTGGCTTTGTTATAGCAGCCATCATCGCGCACTTCTGCGATTTCTGTTAGATACTCCTCTAGTTTAAAAGGATTTATTCCTAGAGTACGCTCTTCTATGTCAACAAAGTGTGGAATAGCACCAGCATGAGCTACAGCGTTAGCGGTAGCTACAAAAGTAATATCTGGTACGAGAACTTCTTCGTTTGGTTGTGTATCTATTAGTTTAAGACAGATAAAGATTGCTACAGTGCCATTAACTACAACAATAGCATGTTTCATTCCAGTAAAGTCAGCAAGCTTGTTTTCAAATTCATCTACATATTTACCTGCATAAGAAACCCAAGCGGTATCAAGACAGTCTTTTACATAAGTCCATTCATTTCCAACAAAATAAGGTTCATGAAGTGCTAGAACTTTATTTTCCGGTTTTAATACTTCTTGGATAGTTTTAATGACTTTGTCATGATTCACTGGATTCAAGACTAAGCTTCTCCTTCATTACAGTACTCATGGTCTTAATCAGTAAATTTGATCTGGTAATTTCCATAAAAATTCCGATTTTTATCATAATCAGTAAAGAAACCGTTTTTTATAGCAATTATCAGATTCTTAATAGCAATCTCTGCCGTTATGGCACTTTTAAACCCTAATTGGTTATGAATTTTATCAAAAGAGACTCTATAATTTCGGGGATCCATCCCACCTTTCTTGTATTGGATTTGACTATTGGGTATATAATCTTGAATCATATCAACAATCATTTTTTTCGTAAAATTGCCATTATTACTCCCTACATTAAATACTTCACCAGAAATTTTCTCAGGATGAGAGTTCACAACAGTCACTATAGCTTGAGAAATATCATCAACATGACAATAAGGACGCCAAGTGGTTTCATCATAAACTAATAGCTCTCTTCCCAAAGCTAACTCTCGAGTAAATTCGGAAATTGTTAGGTCAAATCTCATCCTATTAGATATGCCATAAGCAGTTGATAAACGAAGAATTGTAGGATGAAAATCGACAGATCGTGTATTTTCAATGATAAATCTTTCTGTAGCAACTTTAGTTTCTGCATAGAGTGATTTTGGATTTAAAGTTGATTCTTCAGTCGCTAAGCTATCATCTTCCCGTAAACCATAATTACTACAGGTTGATAGAAAAACAAAATGATTTATGTCATAGTCCATAAGATAGTTAAACAGGTTGACAGAGCCATCTTTATTGACTCTTACTGCCTTATCTGGATATTTTTTACATATGGGATCTCCTACTAGAGCAGCTAAATGAATTACATCCGTGACGCCATTAAGAGCAGTTTTAAGAAATTTTTCATCGCAAAAGTCGCCATAAATAAAGGAAAAATGTGGGTCATCTAGAAAACCAACAATTGATGAATTATTATTATAAAGAAGATTATCTAGTACTCTAACTTTATATTTATTAGCGAGCAGTTTTCTAACAAGAGTAGAACCTATATAACCAGCCCCACCAACGACTAGAATGTGTTTTTCAGAATTTAATGTTTTCATATCAATCACACAGGGTTCTTTAAACCTAAATTCTTTTAGAATGAAATTTTTTACCTTTATTTCTTAAGAAACTGTCTAGGAGCTCAAAATCAAACATTGTATCTAAATCCATAGATCTATTCGTAGGCATTAGATATCCTACTGTTTCTTTAGATATAAAAACTCTTTTTTTTCTAAGCCAAGAAGTTTTGGCAACATATACAGCGCCATTTGTAGTATAAACTTTGGGTATGTCCTGACGCCTTGTATAATGACTAGATTCTTTTATAAGAGGGATTAAATGTTGTTTTTCATCTAATGTATACATCCAATATGGACTTTTATTTGGTTCAGAGACTGTAACAGCTACATTTGCTTCATTTTGGATGCAATATTCAATACATCCATCAATATCTTCAATTGTTCGAAGAGGTGAAGTTGGTTGAAGCAATACTACATAATCATAAGATGGTAACATTCCAATAGCGTGTAAAACAGGTTCTACTCCTGGGGTGTCGTCCTGGGCGAATTCAGCAGGGCGAGTAAAGGGTACCTCACAGCCAAGTTTTTTTGCTAATTCAATTATCTCTTTACTTTCGGAAGAAAGAATTAAACGATCAATATAACGTGATTTTTTAGCTTCCTCAATGGTCCACGCAATAAGTGGTTTTCCACCCAAATTACGGATATTTTTCCTTGGTATTCCTTTGGATCCCCCTCGTGCAGGAATCAATGCTAAAACAGAATAATTTTCAATCAAAAGAAATTCGCTCCATAATCCCGAACTGCCTTCTCATAATCACTAAGATGTCCGATATCAATCCAGTATTCACGAATAGGGTAAGTTAGCATCCTTTTATTTGCATCTAGTAGAGATTTAAAGAGATCAGTCATATCAAAATAAGTTTGGTTAGGGACAAAATCTAAGCATATTGGATCTAATAAATAAACTCCAGCATTAACATAGAAATATTGGTTAGGTTTTTCAATTAACCCTGTTAAAAGACGTCCATCGGAATTTACAACACCATATGGCACTTGAAATTCATATTCACGTACACCCATGGTACCAACACCTTTATACGTGTTATGAAAGTGAAGCATTTTTTCAAGGTTAACTTTAGTGAGAATGTCTCCATTTATTATGAAAAAAGAATCACTCGGGCGTTCGGAGAATAAACTAAGCGCACCTGCAGTTCCTAATTTTTCTTTCTCTTGTAAATATTTAATTTTAACTCCCCATTCGGATCCATTACCTAAATAATCCTCTATCATCTCAGCTTTGTAATTAATGGAAATATAAAAATTCTCAAAACCTTGTTTTTTCATCTCATCTAGCAATATATGAATTATAGGTTTCTCTCCAATTTTTAAAAGCGGTTTAGGCACATCTTTTGTTAATGGACGTAGTCTTGTGCCTAATCCTCCCGCCATAAACACAACCCAATTGTCTTGCTTTTCTGGTTGAACAAGTAAGTCAAGTAAGGCTAATCCGGTTACAATCCCAGACTCATCAACAATAGGAATTTGTCGTATCCATTTTTCATTCATTATATTAAGGATTTCTTGTTTAGGGGTTTCAGGGGATACAACGAGAGGATTTTTACTCATAATCTTAGATACGGGTTCTCCTAAATCAACCCCGTTGATAAGACCACGACGAATATCTCCATCTGTTATAACGCCTAACAATTTCTCTTGTTTGTCCACGACTAGGGCAACTGTTAGAGAGTATTCATCAATAATTGACAAAATCTGTCGAATAGTAATATCATTTGAAACTAGAACATCTTTCCAATTTTCCATGTGTAAAGATTACTCCAATTACTAATAGGTATTAATTTGATGTTTGCTTTGAGGCATTTTATAAATTCGTTCTGTTCTCCCAGACATAATCCTACAATAAACGATTTTTCTGTAACAAAGAAAATCCTAATCTGTTCTTATATTTCCAACCTTGAAATATTATGAACTTAGAGATAATTCTCTATAAACTAATAAAAAATTGAGGTAATCCAATCATTTAACGACTGAAATAGAAGCTGTGACAGATATGAAATACTGTAAAAAGTGTGTAATGCCCGATACTAGACCATACATCAAGTTTGACGACGAGGGTGTATGTTATCCTTGCAGAGCATATGAAAGTAGAAAAGAAAAAGACTGGAAAAAGAGATGGGAAGAATTAGAAGAATTAGCTAATCGACATCGGGGACGAAATGGTGATTATTACGATTGCATTATTGCATCAAGTAGTGGTAAGGACAGCCACTACAAAGTCCATATTTTTAAAGAAAAATTAGGTATGAATCCTCTTCTGGTCTCTATTGACAATTTTAGTTGGTCAGAAACAGGTAGACAGAACTACTTCAACATATCTGATAGATATGGGGTAGATATTCACCTTATGTCCCTGAACAGAAAAGCAGCAAAAATTATGACTAAAACAGGACTTGAAAAAGGACTATTTCCGAATTGGTATTGGGATAAGGCGGTTTATGCGTATCCTTTGCAAATTGGAATCAAATTAGGAATTCCTTTAATAATTTGGGGAGAAAACACAAGTTATGAACGAGGTGGACCCATAACTGAAGATACCCCAGATGCCTTAGTTCAGCTTGAAAACGATGTTGTTAAACCTATTCCTTGGGACGAATGGCTTGTTGAAGGTTTAACGATGAAAGATCTAAATCCTGGCGTCTATCCAAACATGGAAGAAATTAAAAAAGCAAATATTGAGGCTATATTCTTAAGTTATTATTTACCTTGGAGCGATCATGAAAATTACACATATGCAGTGAAAAATGGTTTCAAGGGACTTGCTGACACTGGTGAATGGGAGAGAGAGGGTATTACGAATTTATATCATTGGTTACAAGTGGATACTATTGGATATCTTGTTCATACATGGTTCAAATTCGTAAAATTCGGTCATTGGGTACTTACTGATTATACGAGCTTGGATATTCGAGAGGGAAAAATGACCAGAGAAGAGGCTGTAAAACTTGTTAATGAAGAAGAATGGAAATTAGATCAGAAAATGTTAGATGATTTCCTAGGGTTTATTGATTATACAGAAGAAGATTTTTGGAAGCTCGTAGATAAATTTGCCAATAAAGAGATTGTAGAAAAAATAAATGGCATATATAGACTTAAAGAACCTTGTCATTAGATTGCCTAATTTCAATCACTATCTTCTTTTGTATCTAAAAGCGAATTGTTATTTTCCCTTGAAAATTCCCAAACATGATCACAATAAGGATCTCCTTTCGCAATCACATGCTTCCGACTGAACTGCACACTAGGGAGAACATTCTTAGTAAATGCGGAATCTGATAAACAGAACGCATAAGCTAAATCATCTAGTCCTAGATCCTTTGAAACCTCAAAGAAGGGACAACGTGTGTATTTTACCTTCAAAGTCGTTAAAGTGGATTTTATTATTTCAAGATATGGGGTTTTCGTCGCATATTCTTCGTAAAACTCTCTAAACCGATTAAAACGTTCTTGAGATCCTCTTTCAGTTGAATTTAACACATTTTCATAGATACTTGTCATATAATTAGTGAATGCAGCCACAGCAATCTTAAAAGCGATATCAGGATCGAGATTTTCTTTTAATGCTATTAGAAAAGACTGAGCAGTTAATGATTCTTCTCTTTTCTTATGATAGATTTCATCCTTAATATCATGGATTGTATTTCCCATCTAAATTTCCTCTAGATTTTGATCTATTATGCCTGTTGAAGAATTTATCATATCTCACCATTGATCATAAATTCACTAAAATATTTATTTGGATCTAAAAACAGAGGGAGCTTTGAATATTTTTTGAAAAAGGACGATTTTCATTTTGAAAACAAACAATGTTGCAGTTATAGGGGCTGGGCAAATCGGTAGCCGACATCTTCAAGCACTTTCACTAATTAATAGACCTATAAGGATACAAGTTGTAGATCCAAGTCAAAATGCTTTAAAAGTAGCTAGAGAAAGATTTAACCAAGTTAATGGCTCAAAAAAAGTAAAAAATATAGAGTATCTAAATGATATAGAACAATTATCCTCAGAAATAGATGTAGGAATAATTGCTACTACATCAAATATACGACGTCATGTAATAGAATCTCTTTTGAACAAAGTGTCAGTAAGATACTTAATTTTAGAAAAAGTTGTATTTCAAAAGAAAGAAGATTTTCCTTCTGTAAAAAAAATATTAGATGAAAAAAATGTTCAGGCTTGGGTCAATTTTGCGCGTCGAATGTGGGAAATTGACCAATTTGTGAAAAATAGACTTGAAGGAAATAATCGAATCCAATTCAGGGTAACGGGTTCAAATTGGGGATTAGGGTGTAATGCCCTACATTTTGTAGACTTCTTCAGTCATCTTATTAATTCTCAGGACATAACGCTTTTTGGAGACCATTTAGATCCAAATATCATACCTAGTAAAAGAAAAGGATTCTATGAGATTACTGGAACACTTACTGGACAAAAAAAGGAAGGAAACTTATTATCAATAACATCTTATGCTATTAGTGACGCCCCAATAATTATTCAGATTTCTAATCCTCAGATTCAGTGTTCAATCATACAAAATGAGAATAATGCGATATTATGGGTTTTAGACACTAAATATAATTGGAAAAAAGAAGAATATTCTTTTAAAATTCCATTCCAAAGTCAGTTATCTCACAAAGTAGTGCAAGATATTTTAGACACTGGAAATTGTAAATTAGCCAATTATGAAGATTCTAGTAAGGTACATGTTCCTTTTCTGGAAGTACTAACTACGCATTTCAAAAAACATCTAAATAAGGAGATAAAATCCTGTCCAGTAACCTAGTGAAAATCAAAATAACAAAGAGGAATTCAAAATGCAAGAAAATCCTTCTATTATTTTCCTAAACACTTCTAGTTATCTATCAATTCCTCAATACTTGCCAATAACTCCTTTCTTGGATGGTTACAATAACATCCTTTTGGATACTAAAGATCCTAGCGTCACTCCCCAAAATAAGGTATTTTATATAAATGAAGCAAAAAAAGTAGATGGATTTCATAGTTATCATGAATTAGGAGTTTCTTCTTCACATGTTGAAGGACTGTGGAAAAAATATCAATTTATTAAAGGTTATGAAAAAGAAATTAAGAATTACTGTAACAAAATCAAACCTAAAGCAATTGTTAGTTGTTCTGATAGAGCTTTAAGTGATCGGCTTATTACTTCTTGGTGTAAAAAGAATAATATTCCCTTTATAATTTTACAACCATCGATTATCCATGGAGTACCTGTGAACTTTAGAGACATTAACTTGAGATATAGAATGAAATATTTTCTTGTGAATAAGTTAATGAGAATTCCTAGATATTCAAGACAACTACGATTTGGAGAAGAAAGTCCAAAGACTTATTTATTTCTGTGGAGTGATGAATTTATATTTGATCCTTCTAGAGGAAATATATTCACAATTGGTAATCCAGCTTTTGATAAACAGCTTTCTGAATTTTCACCAATTAGGAGAATTAAGAAAAACATACTAATTTGTACGCAACCCATAGAAGAAAGATTAACTGAAGTTAAATCGAAAGTTAAGCTAGAAGAGATCTATGAAATGTATATCGAAGCAATTAAATCACACTCTGATTTTAATTTTTATATTAAGGTCCATCCTCGGGAATCTATTGAGAAATATAAGAATATTATAGAAAATAATGGACTTAGTAACATTAAATTCGTGAAAGATTCTGATTTAACTGAATTATTAAAGATTTGTGATGTACAAATCTCAGTGACCTCAGCAACAGCTTTTTATGCAATTGCTACAGGTACACCAATTATCCTTCTTAATCCCAACAAAGAACTCGGACTAATTGATTTCTTTCGAGATGAAATTGGCATTAAAGTTTTTGAGTCAAAAGAAATTGGAGCAGCTATCGATCTTGCATTATCAGATGAGTATTGGAACTCATTTATAGATGAAAGGGAAAAATATTTCAAAAAAATGTTTTATTCAACTGATGGTAAAAGTGGAAAAAGAGCAGCAGAGAAAATAAAGGAATTAATTTTAACTCACCAGTCAAAAGTACAGCTTGGAAATGTTTCAGAGGTTTAGATATCACTAAAGGAGTGAAGAAAGATTTCTACTACTACACCATTAGGCCATAAATTGACCCATACAAAATTAAGCTGTGGAAAAACACTGATTGAACTCACAAAATACAAAGGATTAACTTTCTGGTGGTATAGGAATCAAGGATTCCATGAATTTGTGGAAAGATATTATTCTGGTGATTTTTACCTTAAGGTAAAACCCTCGTTTTTCTCTATTCTCTTTTTTTACAAGAAGATTGAGTTATTTTTTGATCTTGCAACTATACTACTTATAAAGTCAACTCTAGCACTTTTAGGGAAGAATCTAACCAGAAAGGGAAAAATAAAGCGAAAAATCCTAGTAACAGCTCAAGATAGAGAATGGAAGTATACTAGAGATATAGAGAGTTTAAAGCTTAAAAAATCAGATAATTTTTATGATTCGATCCTGAAAATACTACATAACGAATTTGATTTAATCGGCATATATCCATTAGACATTTATAGACAAACCAATGGATTTAAGGTCTATTTAGATAAGTTGATTAATTGGTACATCCCTCACAAATCTTTTGAGCGTTATTGGTCTTTTAAAGTCTGGAAAAAAGAAAGAGATGCCGGTAAACACTTCAGATCAGTTTATAAGACGATTAGAAACGATAAGGTCTTTCGAGAATTATGTAATTATCAAGGAAGAGATCTTTTTCCTTATATAGACTTACAGTTTAAACTTTATTTTCTAGTTTTATTCCCACGAGCTGTAAAATATATTGAAATCGCAAAGGAATTGATTAAAAAAGAGAAACCAGATCTAGTTCTACTGCAAGATGAAAACGGGGATTTTGGACGTTCACTTATTTGGGCGAGTAAGCAAAAAAAAGTCCCAACCGTAGCAATCCAGCACGGAGTAATCACTCAAACTGACCCCGCGTACATTTACGAGCAAGAAGATAAGGATACGATAATTTTAGCCGATAAAACATGTGTTTATGGACAATATCATTATGATCTTCTTAATAAATACAGTGTATACCCATCTGAAAAACTTTTCATTACTGGATCCCCCAAATATGATATAATCCATCATGCAAATAAATTCTACTCCAGAAAGAGTTTTTTAAAACGTTACAATATCAGTTCAACAAATAAAATCATATTATGGACGACTACTTGTCATGGGATAAACGATGTTGAAAATTTGAGTAATTTTAACACTGTCTTTGGAGCTATTCAAAATCTAAATGATTGTACTTTAATTATCAAGCAACATCCGAGGGAAGGAGCTAGATATACAAATTGGATTAAAGATTGTGTAAAAAATTATAAAATTGATGTGAGAGTTACTCCAAAAAAATCAGATACCATCGAACAGATATACAACTGTGATTTAATGATTACAAAACAGTCAGCCACCGCGATGGAAGCTATAGCTTTTAATAAACCAGTGATTATATTAAATTTAAGTGGGGATCATGACACAGTGGAATATGTAAGGGAAGGAGTCGCTGCAGGAGTTTATGTGGAAAAAAATCTACAGACAACTATTGAAAATTTGTTGAATGATGATACAGAGTTAGCAAAAAATAGAGGAAAATATCTGGAAAAAAATCTACATAAAATTGATGGAAAAGCAAGTCAAAGAGTGGTAGACCAGATAAAAAGTTTCTTATAACGCGCCAATCTTCTTTTGGAGTCTCTAAGCTTGGGGGTTGAAGTAACATAAACTACTGTTATCTGAAGGAATGGAGCTTCTTCTAGTCTTAAGACAAATCCCAAAATACCTTTTGTTTGGGCGTTTGCCACAACGTTTCTGTATTCAGGGCATCTATAAAGTATTTTGCACTTTTTCCATCGCCAAAGTAGGTCGAAGGTTGGGGGCGTGGTAAATCACTCACTTTTGTAATAGCTTCTAAAATCGAATTTTTATCGTTGTTTACATTAATTATTGATTCATATTCATAACGATGGTTTTGTCTTGTACCTATATTGATGGAATAAACAGAAAAAGCGGGTGCTTCCCGGATACCTGCACTTGAGTTTCCAATGATGGATTTTGCATTCTTTAACAAAGTTAGAAAATATTCAAATCGCATTGAAGGCAAGATACGGAATCTTGAATTGCTTTCTAATCGTTTATAAGATTTAAAAATTTCCTCACAACCAATATCATTATTGGGATAAATTACTACATAGTTCAATTCACTTTCTATTAATGCTGACACCAGATTTTCTGTGTTTTCACGAAGATTCTCAAGTTCAGTAGTAACAGAATGAAAAAGTACAATGTAATATTCTTTAAAACTTATGTCGTAACGATTTTTTATTGTTTCAAGATCAGGAAGGTCAGGAGAAAACATTATATCAATATCGGGGGAACCAATAATGTAAATGCTTTGAGGATCTTCGCCTAATTGTCTTAGACGATCGGATGCCTCGTTATTTGCAACAAAATGAATATGTGATAATTTAGTAACTGCATGACGAATCAATTCATCTATAGTCCCTGAGCGTTCTCCACCTTCAATATGTGCGACTAAAATGTTTCGGAGAGCCCCAACAATAGCTCCAGCAAGTGCTTCTACTCGATCACCATGAACTACTAACAAGTCTGGTTTATGTTCATGGACATACCTAGACAATCCATTAATTGTATTTGCTAAAATTAAATCCATTGATTCGCCTGGAATTTGGTTAATATAGCTATAAATATTAGGTATACCTTTTGTAAGACTTTTTGAGAGCCCTGCTCTATATATTTCAATTTCAGTGAATCCATATAAGGAAAGATTATGCATCCCAGTAGCAAAGATTGAAAGTTCGAATTTTTCGGATGCATCTACTTCCAGCATAAGAGATTTTAGTTTTCCAAAGTCTGCTCGGGTTCCCGTGATAAAAACGATTTTATTTTTTTTCTTCAATTTGACTCCACTTAAGTTGTATATTTTTTTTAATGTCTACTTTAACCTTTTTACCTAATAATTCTTTAAAATTCTCGGCTTTAATTTCTCCTGTACCTGGTCTCTTCACCCATATATTCTCATTGTTTAAAACTTCACCAGCTTTTATATCACGAATAGAAACAACACACGCATATGCAAAATCTATTGTTGGTTTTTCTTCCTTTAAAATGCCTTTTTTACCACCAATGGCTTGATGAATTATCAAACTACCCTCTATAACTTGTTTTAATTCATGAGGGTCCATAGAAACACTAATGTCAGGACCTGACCATTGTTTATCTGATGTGAAATGACGTTCTAAAATACACGCCCCTAACGCTACTGCACCTAAAAGTGGATATATCGATAACGAATGGTCTGAAAGTCCAATAACTGCCTCTGGAAAGCTTTTTTGCAGTTCAGGAATGGCTCCAAGGCGAATTTTATCATATGGTGTAGGATAGATACTTGTACAATGCATTAAAGCGTATTTAACATTGTATTTTTGCATGATTGTCACTGATTTCCTTATACTTGCAATATCATTCATCCCAGTACTCAGGATAACTGGTTTTCCATATGTCGCGATATGTTCAACTAAAGGGTAATTATTGCATTCTCCTGAACCAATTTTGTAAGCCTCTACTCCTAACTTTTCTAATCGGATCGCTGCAGCTCGTGAGAACGGAGTACTTAGAAAAATTAGTCCTTTTGATTCAGTATATTCCTTCAATTCTGCCTCTTCTTTTTCTGTTAATGCACAACGACTCATTATTTCCCAAATTGAAACTGTAGCATTTCCAGGAATCACGTTTTTTGCAGCGGGTATCATTTCATCCTCAATTACATGTGTTTGAAATTTTACACATTCACCTCCCACTTCAAATGCAGAATCTATCATTTGTATCGCCTTATTTATATCTCCTTCATGATTAATCCCAATCTCGGCGATTACGAATGGTTTATGGTCAGTTCCTATTTTACGCCGACCAATTTCAATTTCAGACATTTTTATGTGTCCTCAGTGAATAAATCGAAATTAATTAGATTATTTTTATTAGTCTCTTTAGCTTTTTGTGGAATTTAAAAGAAAATGTAAAGATCACTAATATAAGGGAGATTAATTACTAAGTAATCCTTTCAAATAAAGATAATAGTTGCGATAAAAAACGAGCTGAAGCTGTATGAGCCAAGGTTCATGAGAGGAGCGGTTAAGAAGAGGTCGATATCTACCCCATATGAAAGAACGATTAATCTGGTTTAGGGATTGATGAAGAATCAGCCAATTTTTAAACTAATTACTTCTGAATACATATTTGACTGTTAGGGATGATCTAAAGACGATTATAGAATGCTTTTCCTATACGTTTAATTCCCTGTCTAAAGCGGCTCTGTAAATGATATCCCTTGTAATAAAGAGATTCTCGGAAACGAATTTGTAATTCTTCATATTCCAACTCTTTAAGGGTTTTCCGGTAGATTTTTGATCCATATTTCACTTCATGAGAGTTTAGCTCTTTTTTCCAACGATACACAGCTTGTGAATCGAATAGCTTGTTAATATCATGAAAAGCTGAATTATCTTGCCATCCTAATGTATCAAGGTCTTTCAAGTCTTTATCAAACAATTTTAATTCTATTTTTAGGAAATCGGACAATTTTCTAACTTCTTGATCTAACTGAAGGAGTAGATCTTCAAATTTAAGGAGATAAAGCCGATCGTATTTCTTTTCTAATGATTTAACAATTTTTAAGCCTTTATTCCATTTTTTAGCGCAATCATATATGTTGTACGCTACAAAATAATTTGCAGAAGAAAGGAGAACATCACGAAGATCACGAAGCATGTATATAATCGAAAAATCTGTTTCTTCTAACAATTTTGGTAAATAATCTGCATTCTCAGTAACTTTTAATCCAATTAGCTGTATCTTGGGGGAAATAAGAGTCTTTAGACACACGTCAAGAAGTTCTTTCAGCGTAGTAAAATCATTAGGTGTTAGATCTTGTAGGATATTCAAGCGTAATTGTTGCATTTCAGCTTTCAGATTTCTTAATATAATATTTTTAGCTCGAGAGGGAATTGGGGTGTAAAAATGATGTATTTTCAATCTTGTAGAGACTTCAAAGACTGAACGGAGAAAATCTCGGTAAACTAAACAAGAATCCTGAGTATTTAGGAAATTTGCTAATAAGGTTGTTCCAGAACGCATAGGACCAGTGATGATTAATTTTTGAGTCATATTTAATTCCTTTTACCTATTTTTAGAGGGAAGAAAAGAATTGTATTACTAATATGTTTTATATGTTGCTTACTGATTGGAATGTTTTCCTAGATTATATTTATTGGTTGATTATAGATGGTTGATTTTCTAATAAGAAGTAAAATTGGTAGGAGAATAAAGCAATCCGACATTTTTGAAACTTTAAGACATTCGCAAAATTATTTTTTAGCTCAAGTAGTCACTCAAGGTTTAGCTTTTATCGCTATTCCAATATTTACGCGACTTTTTACTCAAGAGGATTACGGTGTTATTGCTGTTTTTCAAGCCTATCTAGCGATTTTTCTGATTATTCTACCCGCAAATGTACATTCTTCTGTTGGACGATATTACTATGAACAAAAATCTGACTTCGGAGAATTTCTTGGAACAGCTTTAATTTTGACTGGTTTGATATTATTATTTAATGTCTTTCTTTTTCTCTTATTTTTTGATCCTGTGACAAATATATTAAATCTTCCTGGTATCTTACCAGTATTTCTAATTTTAATAAGCTTCTGTACAATCTTTCAAAGTATTTATCTGCAGATAATTCAGGCTCAAAAGAAAAGTACGGAATCAGCAATAATAACTGGTCTTAGTGGAACTCTTTCTTTAATTCTTGCAATATTGCTAATTTTTTTAATGAAAGAAGACAGATATTTAGGAAAAATTTATGCAACGTTTATTATCGGCTTTATTTTCTCATATTATTATCTTAGAAAGATTTCACATTATGCTAATTTTTCATTCAAACGAGAACATTTTTCCTATATCCTTTATTTTTCAATCCCCCTCATCCCTTATGCATTAAGTAGCACAATTATTGCTTTCTTTGATCGAATTATGATTAATGAATTGGAAAATACCGCTGCAGCTGGAATATATAGTTTAGGATACAATATAGCTCTAATAATAGCCCTTGTAATCACAGCTACCCAAATGGCAATTATCCCTGATTTCTATGATTTTTTAAACAAAAAACAATATCAAAGGTTGAATGCATTAGTTAAGAAAGTATTCTCAATAATCTGTTTTGCAGCATTTGGGTTAATTCTATTTGCCAAGGAGATAATCGTAGTCCTTGTAGATAAAAAATTCCATGACGGAGCAGAAATTGTTCCAATCGTTGTTATTGGTTACTTATTTTATGGAATGTTTACGGTATACGGGCGCTATATTACTTACATTAAAAAGACAGTATATTCTTCTGTGATAATGATAATTTCAGGGGTGGTTAATGTTATCCTAAATGCAATATTTATTCCACAATATGGTTATATTGCAGCAGCTTATACTACTGTTGTTTCCTATTTTCTATTATTTTATATGGCATGGTTTGTTCCTAAATACGTTCTAAAAATAGAAATAACACCTTTATGGATGATATGGAAACCTTTTATAATCTTATTTTGTTATTTTGCTTTATATCTAGTTATAACAGATTTTATTTCTAATTTAATTCTACTATTTGTTTTAAAATTTATAATACTAACATTCTTTTGTTTTAGCGTTTTTTATCGAGAATTAAAGTTGTTAGTAGGTAGTTAATTAGATTACTTCATAATTTTCTGGACTCAAAAAAGAAATATAATAAGGCTAATTTGGTTTTTAATTCGTTTTTTAAATCACTGCAATCTATTAGATGTTATATTTTCCATGAAACCATCTCTGATGGTCATATTATTGAAGAATTGATTAGAATTAATACCATAGAAAGCATTAATTCTGTGTTTTCTTTCTGAGAAATAAAACCAATAGAACTACTATTACAACCATCAACAACGGTAAAAGATAGATATATTGGATCTCTTGAACTGGAACTTGCCCCCCTAATTCTACACTGATAATAGAGTTCCAATCTGAGCTGAATGTTATAAGATAAACGCCATCCTCAGAAAATGTATAAGTTGGATACGAAGACCCGTACAAAAACTTTAAGGTTGTTCCCCCATAAACTGGAATTAAAATTTGGTGAGTACTAGGATAATATCTAAAAACATCAAAAGGAACAGGCGTAGCGGCGTAAGATTGGCACCTTTTGGGAATTATTAGCCCTGCACCACTTTGTGGAGAAATACCCTGCAAAAATAGTGTCATACATCCAATTGCTGTTCCATGGTCTGAAATAGGTTCATCTGAATCATGTCTAAATCTATATGTTGAACTATCATAACATCCTCCTCCTGTCGACAAGAGCCCTCGCCAGGCTTGAGTAACACCTACCCCTTCGAGCATATTTTTCATATTAGTCTGATTCGATAATGAAAAATTCCCAAAATAGGTTAATAACAAATGCCAAGCATTTTCTGTAGCAAATAAACGTCGCTGTGATGATCCAGGAGAATGAACAACAATTGTACCTGACCATTGGGGAGAGAACCATTTATCGGCCAAATATCTGTTTTGGAGGTCAATATATATCCTATTCCATTTTTCTAATGTACCATTCAACTGACGGAGTTTATCATAGTTAAAGCATACTTCTATTGCGGACCATTCCCATGTTCTCCAATTAGTCGCATATACATAGTATTCTTTATCTGGGTCCCAGTATAAAGCATTAAGATCATCCCATTCTTGTAATGCATAATCTAAAGCTTCTTCCAATCCTGTTTCATGATAAAACATCATAAAACAATCAGCAAGGTTTGAAGTGGACATCCATCGAGTTCCATATGACATTGCCTTAGCGGATAAAGCATCGGGGTTACAATCATAGAAAGCGCGTCCGAAAGCATCACGAACTGCTTTCATACCTTCAAAAGCAGATGTAGTATTCCATTTCGCAGTTAGATAGTTCAATTCCCTTGCGTATCTATACCCATGTAAAAGCCATCTATCCCAAACACAGAAAGCAATCCTTGTAGATTTGGAATATTCCTTAACCAATGAATAATTGGAAAACATCGGTGCAGCGTTTAATGCCCACTTGACGGCGTTATCGATTGTTGATGAGGTGTAATTTATCATTTCTGCATAACTTTTTGTTTCTAATACCTTAATCCAGTTATTATCCACTTGATAGTTAGATATAATCTGATCTAGATCAAACGCAGTTACTTTCCCAAAGACATACCCTCTGTGCCATATTCTGATGCTAGATGTCCATGTAGTTATTGTATTTAATGATAGATTGATTTGTTCAGCCAAAGTAGTTGCAGAGGGTTGTCTAGGCTCTTCAGAATTTAATGGAGTAGCACTAGACTCCACTAGAATATCAGAAGTTTGTTGATTGGTAGTTTGTGTGGTTTGATGATTGTTTAAGGAAAAATTAAGGATGATAATGGCAGGACCAATGATAATGATGCTTAAAAGAATACCAATAATGGTCTTAGACTTTGATACTTCATATTGACTCATAAAATACCCCTAAAACTGATGTTGGTTTTTAGTAGTCCTTGAATTTCGCTAATATCTTGTGGAAAGAACGTCCTTTTCTTGTTCTAACTTGTTTTTATAATTTTTCTTTCTATTTAATTCTTTTTAAAATAAAAACCCGATATAAATATCCTAAAAACCTTTTGAACATTATGTGGAAGCAATAGAGGGAAATGCCCCTTAAGTTCGAGAAATTATCAAATCTAGTATTCATAAAATGGAAGATGAACTTATCCCTTCCGTACTCCCTGATAAGAGTAGCTGTAAAAGACATCCTATGCATTATCTTCTATAAAGGTAAAATTTATCCACTTAATAGAATTATATCTATTATAATAACAGCTTATCGGGACCGTTGATAGATGTCTTATAATTGGCTTATTAACATCAATTCGCTAAATTTTGAGGATAAATCAATTCTTCTCATCGGCGCAGGTGCGATGGCTGAACAGTTTGCTCAAGCTTTTTCCAGAATGAATATGAAAAACGTTACAGTACTCTCTCGCGCTGAAAAAAGAACTACCCAACTATGTAATAAGTATAATTTTCGTCCCCTGAGTGGAGGTTTTGAAAAACACCTATCTTCGTTAAAAAAAATGGATCTTGTAGTAATAACGACCCCTATACCGACACTGATACCAGCTACTATCGCAGCTATTGAGTCAGGACAAACTAATATATTAGTGGAAAAACCGGGTTCACTCTATTCTCAAAGACTATTATCATTAGCTGAGAAAGTTAATAGTCAGGTAGTTAAGATAGCATACAACAGAATTGTATATCCTAACTTCTATAAACTGAAAGAACTAGCAGAAGAGGAAGGAGGTATTACTTCATGCCGTTATACATTTACTGAATGGATCCATAGATTTGACTTCACAAAAGAATCTGCAGAGACATTCAGTCATTGGGGAATTGCTAATACACTACATCCCATCAGTATGGCGCATGAACTAATAGGTATGCCTAAAGAGATTTGGTCATCTCAATCGGGAAAATTAGATTGGCATCCAGCAGGAAAAACGTTTGTTGGAAGTGGTATTACCGAAAATGATGTGTTATTTTCATATCATGCGGACTGGACTTCTTCAGGACGTTGGGGTATTGAGATAATGACTGAAAAGAATGCATACCGTTTGATACCATTAGAAGATTTGTATGTGTGCCCAAAAGGGTCAGTAAAGTGGGAAAAAGTTCCTTTTGAAACTGCTTATCCAGATGTCAAGCAAGGCGTAGCAGAAGAAATAGCGATAATGCTAACTGAAGCTACTTTTGAAAAACCAGAATTAATTTCTTTAGAGAAAGCTGCAGCATATACTCAATTAGCTGAAAAAATCTTTGGATATCAATAGGGATAACGTAAACCGTTGCTAATACTTCAACCTTAAATTCAGATTCGATTTTTTACTTCTTGTATCTTCTTAGGATAGTTAAAATGGAGAAAACTCCAAAATTAAGTAATATCGTTTCAGTGAGTGATAAACCAATTTTGGATGGTGATGATACGGCCTTGGATGTATCTATAAGTGCACTAGACGTTGTGACAGAAGTATCTTCTGAACTGGTTGAATTTTCTACCGAGGTATCTTCTGAAGTGGTTGCTGGGACAGTAGTTAAGGGGAAAATTAAATCTTTATTATTAGGTTCAATTACTGGGTAATGATCGTAGTTACTAGCTGAACCGCTAATAGAATAAGGATCATCGAACACATCATCATTATCAATATCTGTACTATTCCAATCGCTCCAATAATTATTTGAAAAAGTGTTACCTGTTCCTGAATCATGAGCTGTATAGATGTTATCTATGAAATCATTCCATTTTATACCGTTAAAACTACTATGAATAGTTAAATAAATTCCATGGTAAATAACATGACCAGGAGACGGAGCAGGTCCTCCACTCTCAATAATAACATTATTGTTAATAATATTATTCTGACCACTTGATATGTAAATTCCATGACACCCTTTATTATATATCCAATTTTGTGAGATGATAACGTTACTGGAATAGAGTTCAATCCCTGCCCAAATATTGTCAAATATCTTATTACTTTGTATTAAATTACTAGAACTATATAATCTAATTCCACTAATGTCATTATTATGGATATGATTGAAGGATATGTTATTCCTAGAGCTATATTTATTATCAACGATTCCCCCCCATTTATTATTGTAGATATAATTATGTCTTATAGTATTATCAAAACCGTCGAGAGAGAGACCTTGTCTATAGTTGTTGAAAATAGAATTGTTCGCAATATTAATATTACTTGATTGCTCAAGTTTAATTCCGTAATCATTGTTAGTTATACTATTATTAGTTATGTAACCATTAGTGACATTTAGGAGTTTTATTCCTACGAAAACATGTGCGGTATCGCTTTTTCCATCTATGATGCAATTATATATGTGAAATGCTGAAGAGACATTTTGAATCATAATTAAATCATTTACACAAGTGATATTAAGCATACTGATGAGGATGGGATTCGTTAGTGAACCATCTCCAGGCCATCCTTCTAATATTGCTTGTTTAAGCAGGTCTGCATTACCATCAATGAAAATTGGATTATGAGGTTTGTATTTAGCACTAGGATCTGCTTTGATAACTTTTACAATTAGACTATCATTTACATAATAACCTTTCAAATCATAAATATAGACTGTTATATTATAAACTCCAATTCCCAAGCCATCTACATAATATGTTATTGGTTCACCATACCATATGGTGTTTTTAATTAAAAGATTATTTTGGTATATTTCATAATGTGAAGGATGAGGTTCTATCGCTTTCCATTTGATCCGATTACATATTATCCCTTCCAGATACAATATATCACCTGGATGATTAACTGTAGGTGCATATGTATCATTTGGAAAAGATGTTAAAGGATATTTATCATAGGGATTATAAGGCAATGAACTATCTATTCTATAATAACCAGAGCCACTATAATCCAACCAATAATTTCCTTCATTAGTTTCTGGATCAAACCAAGTACAATTACTTTCCCCAGAAAGACATTG
>JAEOTF010000549.1 GCA_016840025.1 Candidatus Hodarchaeota archaeon | reverse complement strand
TCAATTGTGACCGCGATCATAATTTCTACCACCTTAACATGGCTTTTTATCACGTTATTGTTACTGGATTTAACTTTAGCGACAGCAGGACAATTGATTTCTCAAAATCTTTTCAGTAGGATAAGTCACACTCATCGAGGTAGAATATTCGGTTTAGTTGAAATAATGAACCAAACAGGGTGGATGATTGGACCAATGTTTGGAGGATGGTTATGGGTTTTAATTAATCCAAGAGCGCCTTTTATAATGTCAATAATTCTTGAGTTGTCTTTAATCCCCTTATTTTTGGTAGCTTTAAAATTCTTGAGATCAAAAATGGATGAGAAGCTGAAATAGCCTTCTTTAATGATACAGATACTTTTTTTAAACCACACCTCAAATTATGTATACTATTGAAAAATCAATAGAGGAAAAGTATCATGAAAACCGAAATTATTGCATTTACTGTATTTAAGGGGCATGTAATACATTACACTTCAACTGAAAAAAAGAAACTTGAGATTGGGAAAACCGACTTCTTTTCCAATGCCTTAGCGTATTTAGAGAATTACGTAAATCAACATGGATTCAAAATAATAAATGCTGTCTCGAATGATTCAGGAATGGTTTATTTCATTGTTAAGGAATAAATTCTCCTTTTTTTTCTTATGATAACAGCTCAACTAGCATCCTTTAGTTTTTCGAAGATAATACAATAGCCAATCAGATTATTCCTATTAACCCAAAATCCTAACAAACTCCTCACATATACAATAACCTTAGTTTTGGAAGTAATACACTTCCCCATCTTTATAAGAATCCTCATACCTACAGTAATTTTTCTTTACCATATAATTCAAGGTTCTGCGGATTCGTAGATCCGACCAGTGCATTTTATAGCGAATTTTAGCAATTGATAACACTGGATCATTTTTTGATAAGCTCATCAACTCACGACAGTCGTGAGTTCGTTCGGAGTCTGGCAGAATAAAATAGAGGTTTCCTTCTTCTTCGATGCTTTGAAATGGCAACGATTGCATTTTTGATACTTTGTACAACCTATCAAGAGTAATGAAGGTGTTTAAAGATGTCTGTTTAAAGAAGTGGAATAAATCTAGAATAGAGGTAATACCACCTGTGGTTTCAATACTGACACGTAAATGAGTGAGAATAAACTCTACTAACGTTTTCTTGTCTAGTTTAATCTGTTTACCAGTTCCTGTTATCGCTTTTGAAAACTCATCATCTGGAATAATTTGAACAAAGTTCTCATAAGATTTGACTACAATAGCTCCTTGCCCTTTTACAAGTGGGTAATCACTCTCAGCACGCAATAAACTCAGAGTGTCTCCTGAATGTTTAACCATACCTCGGCGATTTTTAGAATCCCATAAATCTATCGTGACTTTTGTACCAATTGGTATTTTCATTGTCGAACCTCATAAAAAAAAGAGAAATTATTTAGATTTCTTATCTTCGATGAATTTATTTTTGCCTTTCTTTTTACCTTTGGTAGCACCTTTCAATCCTTCCACTACTTCAGAAATTCCATCCTGAATAATGTTGGATTGAAGTAAGGCGTCCATCCGGGGCAAAATCCCAGAGAACATACCGTCACCATTCATTGGCAAGTACATTATTTTATTGTTGGCACCAATTGCTTTAGCAACTTGAGCTCCCGCATCCACCTGTGCCTTAGCCAATATTTCGATCATTTTCATTTGGGAAGACACATCGTTGTATTCTCTCATCGCTTCCGCTTTCTTTTGGATTGCTTCCGCTTCTGCTAAGCCCTTCAAACGAATACCATCTGCTTCTGCCTCAAGTTTCATCCGGATTGAATCCGCTTCGGCTTGTGCTTTGAGTTTTACTGCCTCAGCAGCGGCTTCTGCAAGAGTCATCTGCTTTTTCTTTTGCATTTCAGCAATTCGTTGTTCATTTTGTTCTTTGATTTGTAGTCGACGTTCTTCAACCAGAAGATCTTGTTCTGCGACTAATCGCTCACGGTTTAATCTGGCTTGTTCCTCTTCTTGTTTCATGTTCTCCGCTTTAACGAGGTTATCTTTTCTTTTCTCGACCTCAATCACCGTTGCTTCTGAGTTGTGCTTTGCCTCTGATATTCGTGCATTTTTTCGCAGTTCGGCAATTTTCACTCGTTCTAAACTGGAAATTACATCTGAACCTTCAATATCTCTGATATTTTTGATATCGAAGATGATAGGACTTAAACCTAGCTTATTGAGAGCCTCACTAACCATGTTATATATAGCGTTCTCAATATCCTCTCGTTCCTTCATTATATTGAGGATATTTCTCTCCATAGCTATACTGCGCGCGGCACTCATGACCGTATCTTCCACAATTTTGGAGATGGTGGAATGATCTATGCGAGTAAGGGTCTGTGCAGCCTTAGGAGGATCAGTTACTTGTACTTTTACCGAAACTTCGACTCCAAATGGCAGTTTATCGACGTCATGTAGCTTTATAAGCGGCGGTTCGATGTCCAAAACGAATTTTGGGATGATCGTTCGACCATGGATAAATTTAAAATATGTATACCTACCTTTTCCGTCGTATTGAGTCACTTTTTGCCGTCTCGAGACAACATGAGTCTCATTAAAAGGAACAACAACAAGTGACTTGAAATAAACAATTGCTATAATGATACCTACAATAACTGCTACTATAATAAATACTGTTAAAAATCGTCCGAAATCAAAACCGATTTGAAAAATTAGAATATCCCTCCATGATTTCTGAGCTATATTGTGCTATTCGTCCTATTAAAGACAATGTCTAGAAAACATCAATTTCAGTGAAATTATAAGTAGTTTATTCATCATACGTGTCCAATCACGTTGTGTCGGAATCTAATAACTATCCCACACAATGAGTTTAAATTGTGATAAAGTAACCATGATGCGATGGTAACCGACAAACAAAATGTCTTATTTATTATCTCGGATCAACATCGATACGATCATATGGGGTGTTCAGGTAATTCTGTGGTGAAAACTCCTAACCTTGATAAGTTTTCAGCTGAAAGTGTGCACTTCAATGAAGCTTTTACGTGTGGAGCCATGTGTATGCCGACTCGCGCATCCCTAATGACAGGATTATATCCTAATGCTCACGGTGTTCGTAGTAATGGTATGATACTTTCGGATCAAATTCCAACTCTCACCGAGACTTTAGTAAAACATGGTTATCATACTGCCGCGTTTGGGAAATTACATTTGCAGTATAATGTTGCACCATGGTTTGATGGATTTCCCAGTGCAGAAAGTTTTCTGGGTTGGACATCCAAACCAGAGGGAATGCCGGTTAGAGAGAACTTTCCGAATCCCTATTATGGGTTCCAAGAAGTAGAAATGTGTCTCGGTCATGGAGCGTGTTTAACAGGAAATTACCTCGATTGGCTAGAAGAACGAGCTCCTCATCTAGTAACTAATATGAAAGAAAGATGGAGAGATATGGATAATTTCTTCGCAGTGTTTACCGAACATGAAATCCCTGTAGAACTCTATTCAAGTGCTTATGTTGCGGAGCGAACAATT
>JAEOTF010000548.1 GCA_016840025.1 Candidatus Hodarchaeota archaeon | reverse complement strand
CACCCAGTCCTCATACATTGCGCTGCTCCGCCAATCTTTTTCATCAAATTTGGAATTGACGGTATACTTGCCAGTGAGGACACCCCGTGCCAAAACTTCCTTGTTGATGCTGGCTTGGTTGAATTCATCGCAGACAGCCAACATTTTTGGGAAATCTTCGAGTACATGAAGGGTATGCTGAATACCTGCACAATGCCTGCCTTGAATCTGTTTGGCGGAGAGGGCGGAAGTACACAGGCAGACGATAACAGGGAGTAATCAAGGAGGCGGTAAGATAACGATTAAAATAGCACGTCCCATTTTTGGGCTTCGAGCCGACCGAAAATTCGTGTGTGGGATCGCCATAGTATTCCTGATCATTAATATCGATGGCTAGACCCAAAATTTGATTTCCATGGAATTGAAAGTTTGAGGCGATCTCTTGGAGCCCCTGGTTAATCTGTTGAACGATTTGGTCGAATTCCAAGGGATTGATACGATATTGCACGGTATCGGCACTACAACCCAAGAACTCACTACAGACGTCTTCAATGGAGGACTTCTCACAACACGCTTGGATTAATCGTTCAAAAATATCGATCGGTTGCCATTTGGATTGAGGGGCATATGTCCATCCTTCGGTACTATCAATATATAAAGCGAAAAACTTATTAAGCTTTGTTTGCACAATTCGTTTGATTGTGGCTGACTTTAAGTGCATAGGCATGTGCTTACAAGCTCAGCTCCAATCTATAAACTTTTCGTTGTGTTATCTCTCCCATTCTCGATTTTATTATGAAAAGAATTTTCAAGAAGTTACGGAAGTACTATTTTGCTCTATTTTTAAGCATTTTTCAATGTCTAACCAATGGTTTTAAATTTTTAACAAGACAGTTCAAACATTTACCCATATGGTAAATATTATAGGATATAAGATTATTGTATTTTCTGTTTTTTTATTATGAAAAATGAATAATGTTAGGAGAGATTACTAAAAAATGAAATATCGTCGTTTGGGAAATTCGGGAATTAGAATTAGTGAAATTGGTTTAGGTTCTTGGATGACTTATGGAGAAGCTGTTAACAAAAAAACATCAAAGAAATGTCTTGAAACTGCTTTAGAAAACGGGATTAATTTTATTGACACTGCAGATATTTATGCTAATGGAAAAGCAGAAGAAATTATTGGCAAATTTTTAGCAGAGGAAACATTCAGCAGGAAGAAATTAGTAATTAGCTCAAAAGTATACTGGGAAATGAGTAAAGATGTAAATGATTGCGGTCTTGGTCGAAAACACATTAGAGAATCGATAGATGCTTCTTTAGAAAGGTTAAATCTAGATTATCTTGACCTATATTTTGCACATTATTATGATCAAAGGACTGACTTAAGAGAATCAATTAATACAATGCATGACTTGATTAGTGAGGGAAAAATTCATTATTGGGGAACCTCTGTTCACACCGCAGCACAGATTGAACGTGTAATCAGTGTTGCTAAAGAACTTAATGCTCGTTTCCCAAAAGTAGAACAACCCCGTTATAATATGTTGGATAGATATATTGAACTTGAAATTGTTGATGTGTGTAACGATTACAATATGGGTATTGTAGTCTGGTCACCTTTAATGTATGGTTTATTAACTGGAAAATACAATGAAAATACACCAGATGATAGTAGATTCGCTAATTTACAATTCAAAAGAGGGAAAGGCGTTTTAGCGGATGATCGTATTTCAACAACTATTGAATTATCAAAAATGGCTGAAGACATGAGTGTAAAACCCTCTCAGCTAGCTCTTGCGTGGATATTGCATAATAAATGTATAACATCGGCTATAACAGGATCAACGAAACCAGAACAAATTATTGAAAACATAAAAGCAGTAGAAGTTGCTATCCCGCCTGAAAAGCTTGAAATAATTGAAAAGATATTAGATAACAAACCTAAAAAGAAATATCCTTATGATACTCTGCCATTTGATTGAACCAATTATTCCAATAGATTAATGGCTATATATTTTCGAAATCCTTCAAATAAACTAGATGATGTTCTTTAATCTTCAGCCTGGTGTGAGTTCACTTGAAAAAAGATGATATAATATTAAATCAATTGTTTTCGTAAAAAGGTTATAATACAATGGTAAACCAAAATAAAACAATTTCGTTTATTCTTACCATCTGAAAACTGAATAGAGGAGAGGAACTTTAAAGTACGAATCATTTGATCATTTTGTATCAAACTAAATTCAAGGAAATACCCTACCTACTTGAAATATTCCATCCTGCAGGAATCTTTAATTTCAGTGCACCAAAAAAACTATTGTTTAAGGTTAATGTTGAAGGAACAACTAATCTGATATCAGCAGCTCTTTCTGAAGACATTTCTCATTTTGTGAATTGGAGTACAGCAATGGTTTACGGTACTTTACAATACTCCCCTGCTAATGAGAATCATCCAATTCAACCAGAGGATCCATACTCAGAATCTAAGTGGATTCAAGAGCAAATCACAATATCTTATTTTGAAGAAAATGGATTACCAGTGAGTATTATTAGACCAACAGCAATATATGGACCCAGATCACTTTATGGTACATCCAAAGCAATTCTGGCTCTTGTAAATGGAAAAATTTTAGGTATACCTGGGAATGGAAAAACGATCCAGCATCATGTTCACGTTGATGATATTGTTAGAGCAAACCAAGGATTAATCCACAAAAGAACAGGAATGGGAGATCAAAAACGAACATACAACCATCCTCAGAGAAGAAAATACAGGTTTATAAGTAAAAGCTACTCTTGAAGTTTTTCAATTATTTGGGGAAGTTCAGTTAGTTTCGAGATAGTACTTATGTCGGAATTCTCATAAATCTGATTAGTACGATCTATCAACACCCCATGCATACCTGCATTTAAGGCACCAAGAGCATCAATCTCTAACTGATCACCAACATATAAAATCTCATCAAGAGAAAGATCTAATTCTTTGGCACTCTTTTTAAAGATTCCAGGATGAGGTTTTCGTAGACCAACCTCCCCAGATATAATTATGGAATTGAAAAAGGAATCAATTTTCGTAAATGCTAATTTTCTTCTTTGTTGTTCACCATCACCATCAGAGATAACTCCTAGAGGAAAATTCTTTAATATAGTAAGGCAGGGCAAGGCATCTTCATATAATGTCCAATTCTGTTCATATTTCACGAGGTATCTTT
>JAEOTF010000517.1 GCA_016840025.1 Candidatus Hodarchaeota archaeon | reverse complement strand
TGTAATAGGTATTTACTTAATTATGATAGCTCCATTCATCGGGGATTCGCTAAACCCTGAGTGGGGAATGTTTTTCCTGGTTAGCTTAGGTATCCTCTTTATTCTTTGCTTCAATTATCCTATAGTAATTATCCTAGGGAAATGGATACTGTATCAACTAATATGCTTTGGACAGTGGGTTCAATACCAAGTAATTGCAGTTGTACACTGGGTCTACATTCATTGGAAAGGGGTAGTTCGTGGGTTAGTCACAATAATAGCGATTGGATTTGGATTTTGGGGAATTATTAATATTGAAAGAGCTGAGGGGCAACTCTCGCTTCTAACTGCAGGAGCACTATTATATGGAGCATTCTTCTACCCTATAAATCGGATGTTAATAAATACAACCAAAAACATTTGGAATTTTCTGCAAAATTTAGTCCATCTAATTATACAGGAAATAATCAGAGGACTAATAGCATTAAAACAAATATTTTACGAATTTGTATTAATTTTACCGTTAGTTATTTTAGGTTTTGTATCTATTGTATTGATTGGTATTGGTATTCCATATATACTAACCATGGATTTATTAGGGATTCTTGATGTCGATGAGCAGTTTTGGTATTATAAATCTCTCCTTGGGATCGCTTTCATATTTGTGGGGGCAGTTGTGGGGCGTTGGACTATTGAAAGACGAGATACCTTACGATGGAACATTATTCCATCCCTATCTAGCTCATCACTTGTTAAGGAACCATCGAAGTCCATAACATCCCCTTCTGATTCATTAGATGAATGGAAGTCAAAGGGATTAACCTTGGCAACTAAATCTGCACAAACCATAGAACAAACAATAAAAGGTTCAACCCAGGTTTCAAAAACGTTAAAAAGTAAAACAGTTAGTAAAATAAAGGAAAGAACTAGAAAAAAAAGACTTACTGCCCGAATTAAAGAGTTAGAACGAACTGAGAAACTATCAAAGATTTATCCACTTGTTAGAGAATTGCTAGAGCAAGAAGATCTGTCAAAAATAGAAAAGCTTTATTGGTACAAATATCAAGAAAGATTAGCAAAAAAGATTCTAAAAGTAGAAAAGAAAAGGAAAAGGGAATTAACGTCTCAAATTAGGCATTTTGATAGAGCTAAACGATTAAAAATGATTCCGCCACTTGTTAAGGAATTATTACAGCTCGAAAACTTATCAAAGCAGGAACGTAGTAACTGGATAGAATATCAAGAACAACTGCTTACTAGAATCCAACAGCAAGCTGAAAAAGAGAAGAAAAACACACTTATTTCTCGAATTAATCAGCTAAAAAGTCATTACAAGGAATCAACTAGATTGAAAAAAATCCCTCCAATGGTAGATGAATTATTACAATTGAAGGACCTGTCACAACAAGCACAGAATTATTGGAGTGATTATAAGAAACAGCTTCTGATTGAACAAGAACAATATATGACCAAAACTAAGCAAGAAGCAGAAAAGAAAAAGAAAAATAACCTTATTGGTCAAATTAGACAATTAGATCAATCCAATGAATTGGTGAGGATTCCACCACTTCTTAAAGAACTGTTATTACTAGAAGCTTTATCCGATCAGGAACGAGAATTTTGGAGTGGATTCCAAGATCGACTACCTAACAGAATTCAACAAGTAACTGATCAAAAAGAAATGAAAAAACCAGTTTCGCGATTTGATCAGTTTATGAGTGGGATTGAACGAGATGCACTCAGCAAGATACAACAAGTAAAAAATCAAATAGAGAAAAGACAACCAGCTTCGCGATTTGAGCGAAAAGTCAGCGATGAACAAGAACAAGCAGACACAGTAGAAATTATAGGTAATAAATGTCAAAATTGTGGAGTTACAATCTCTTTCAACTGGAAATTTTGTAAGAATTGTGGTGCAAAAATCAAAGGAGGAATATGAATAATGGCTAAAAAGATAAAAGAACTTGACAAAACTATAATAACCAGAGTTAAAATTTCTAAAATCTCCAAAATAGGAGTTATAGGATTTCTGCTCACAATAGGGGGAGCTATTATCATTCAAAACAAAAGTGTCTCGAAATGGATCCCTGACGCAACTATGAATGCTGTTTTACTTGCTATGAGTGTTACAATTTATTTTATTGCTTTAGGTTTTGTAGTTGAACTCCTTAAAATGCGTGGTATTGAATCTTGGGCATTAGGAGCAGTTGTAGTTTATTTAGGATTTCTGATTCTATTTAGTCCATTGTTCTTTTTAGCGTTTGACATTCATTTAGAGGATATTTGGACGGCTGGAGTTGTTTTATCAGGGGGTTTAGTAATTTTATCAGGAGTTTTTGTTGAAGCGTATGATCTGAATGAACGGTTTATTCGTAAAGCAGGTGAGATCATTGAAGTAATCCAGAATGCGGAATATCGTAGAATTCCAGGACGTATTGCTTCTTTTATAGTTGAAATCTTCAAAGTGTTAGTACATTACAGTGTGCGAGGGATTAGAAGGATAAAAACTACACTACAACGTTTTAGATCCAGTATGTCCAAGTTTATTCGTGAATATGTTAGTTTACTCCTTGGAGCGGGGAAAAGGTTAGTCCTACTAATCTATGAAGGAGCACGAGCAAATGTCTATCTATTTGTTCTAATAGGTGGAATTGGCGCCATCATTGTTTATCAAGATCATTTTGTAGGATTGGCGAGCATTACTCTCTTTATGGCAGGATTACTCTTTGCATATCCGCGTCGAGGAACACTTGGAAGATATGTACAAGCTACTCAAGACCGTGCATGGAATATCACTTGGCAAACCCAAAATATGGTTCAACGAATCAGAAGACGAAAAATCCTGTGTGAGAAGTGTGGTGTGGAACTCAAAGTTACGGAACGAAAATGTCCATCTTGTGAGGTAGCTCCAGAACGATGTCAAGTATGCGGGTTACCTATCACACCCGATAAGAAGATTTTCCACTGTCCAAGTTGCAGTTCTCCCTTTCATGAACCACATTGGCAACAATGGCAGAGAATGGGAAAAGGATGCCCAATCTGTAAAGTTTGAACTTAGTAAATTAACACTGTGTTGGAAAGATGGATTATGGAAATAAATTTTCCATGAACGGTTCAAAAATCGTTCTTTTTGCAATGGGAAAAAATTCAAGAGTATCACTAATCCTAAGAATTTTACATAATGAGGGCATTTCGGATAATAAACAAAGTATATTTAAAGAATAATGTTAGGATAGTAAATTTTCATGTCTACAACTTCCTCTAGCTCACTGAATTCTTTCTTTTATCCGCAAGGGGTCGCTATTTTTGGAGCTACTAACGATCCTGCTAAACTTGGATATCATATTCTCAGAAATTTAATAGATAGTAAGTTTAATGGATCTATCTATCCTATGCATCTTCATTTAGACTCTATTTTTGAATTACCAGTCTATAAGAATATTCTTGAGGTTCCTGATCCTGTTGATCTAGCAATTATTGCTCTTCGGGCGGAGATTGTTTCTGACATCATTCAACTCTGTACAGATCGAGGAATTAAACACATTACAGTCGTTTCTGGGGGATTTGCAGAAACTGGGAGAGAAGGGAAAGAGCTTGAAGAACTGGTAAAAAGTCAAGCAAAAGACTTAGATGTCCGTATCATTGGACCTAACTGCGTTGGAACTCAAAATCCTATATTCAACTTTAATGGGACTTTTATCATACGAGCAGCTAAGGGAGAAGTAGGTCTTGTCTCTCAAAGTGGAGCACTTGGTCATGCTTTAATTTCACAAATGAACGATCTCAATACAGGATTATCTAAGTTTATTTCCCTCGGGAATGCTTGTGATGTCTCAGTAGCCGAATGTGTTGACTATTTAATTCAAGACAAAGATACTAAAGCGATAGCAGCTTATATAGAAGGTGTCCCTGATGGTAAACAGTTTGTAACTTCTCTTGCAGATGCGTGTAAAGAAAAACCAGTGCTTGTAGTAAAAGGAGGAATTTCAGAGCAAGGAGGACACGCAGTTGCTTCTCATACAGGAGCACTCGCAGGATCTTCCCATGTTTATTCGGGAATGTTCCGCCAAATAGGTGTTCAAGAATACTCTTCTTTAGAGGAACTAACTTATGTTGCTAAGGCTTTCAGTATGCAACCTTTACCAAAAGGGAATCGGGTGGGGATTATTACTAATGCGGGTGGAGCGGGAGTATTACTTACCGATAGTTGTGATATCAATGGTTTAGAAGTAATAAGTTTTACAGAGACCACCAAAAAAGCGCTAAGAGAAGTTATCTTACCATTTGCTTCCAATCAAAATCCTGTGGATCTAGTGGCAAGTGCACGTTATAGGGAATATAAAGAATGCGTGGAAATTGTTTTAAATGACGATAATGTTGATGCTATGATTGCAGCATGTGTTGTCCCGACATTCCTTCCTCCTGGGGAAGATGCTGCGCTAGCTCAAGGCGTCGTTGACGCGAAGAAGAATGATAAGCCTCTTCTCGCCTTGTGGATGGCTGGTGAGGTTGCACGTCATGGACAAAAAATACTCGAAAGGGCGGGTATTCCTGCTTTTGAAGAAGTAAGAGGTACTTCAATCGCTCTTTCAGCATTAGTTGCCCGTACGAACTTCTTGAAGTCATTAGAAGGGAAATTTGATTGAAAGATTTAAAAATAGATATATATAATTGTATTAAAATACTTGAGAGAGTTAGTACAAACCATCTCTAAATCATGTTTAGTCCAAAATTATCAGGTGAACACAAATGAAGGACAAAGATAGAGCAGAATTCGAGGAAATTTTCGAACAGAAATTAGCAAAACTTATACCTGAACTAGTTCGATCTGTAGTAAAGGAAGAAATTAATTTTCTGGTAGATTATGATAAAAAAATTCAAGATTTGAATGAAAAATTTGAGACAAAGCTCAATGAAGTAAAAACCGCGTATGATGAATTAGTTAATGAATTACAAACAGGTCCAATAAGCAAACTAAGTGCTGATTTAGACACAAGAGTCACAGATTTAGAGAATACGCTTACCACAAATACATCAAAATTAATTAAGGATATTGAAGAAGTAGTTAAATCGAATATTACGAAAAATCGAGACGCGATCCGTGAATTAGCCGACAAGATTTTCTCACTTAAAGATAAGACATTAGAAACGATAAGTGAACGGGATAAGCTGGAACAAGACAAACACGATTTGCAGAAACTGGTATCTCCCCATCGTGATGCTATCGAACGACTTCATACACTTAACCAAATAATTGTACAAGGAGCAGGAACATTGACTACAGATACCTTACGCTCCCAACTTGAGAATGTCAGAGATAAAATCCAGATGGAAGAAGCTTCTGCACCATTTATAACCCTAGTACTCCGAAAGTTTCGTGAAATAGTAAATGAACTCAATCGTGAACGAGATCCACTGGAAACACCTGCATTAATGACGTTTAAAGAAAAAATTGATTTTTTGATAAGCGAGATCAAAGAAGAAGAAGCAAAGTACAGAAGATAGAATTATTTTAAGAGAACGTGAAAAATTGAATTTCTATAGCATTTTTTATCTCTGAAGACCTCTATTTTTGTACACTTTTTAGTTTTTACGTCTCTGTACGATAGACAAGATGGTAATCCCCCAAATATATCAAAACTTGAGAGTATTAGAGATATACTGAAATTAACCATTATTAACAAAACCTACAGATATCAATAGAAAAATTACTCCTGAGGGGGGGTGATACCGATATTGTGGTTTAATCACCTACGAGCCTAGTGATACATGCCTCAGTAGAAGGAGCAGCGATGCTAGTGGTACCTACAGCAACAGAAGAAGAAGAAATTCCCTAATAATAAAAAAGAAAAAAAGAAAATACGGGATTATTCTAACAATTACGTCTCTTTAAGAAGATTAGGATGAAGAAAATCCCTGTTATGAGCAAAAATACTTCCATCAGAGTGAAGCCAATTACTGCAGGTGGAGAAGCTGAATTAGTGATTGTTTCACTCAAGCTAGTAGTAGTTTCATCTACTGTGGTAGTAGTAGTTTCACCTGTTGTGGTAGTAGTAGTTTCATCTACTGTGGTAGTAGTGGATGGAAAATCAGACAGATAGATCGAATTATAATGTAATCTCTCAGAAGGTTCTAATACTATTCCTCTTACATTAGGAGCATAAGCAATGAATTGGTGCAACATTGTAAAAAGTGGAATCAGAGGTACATCCTTTGCCATAAGTTCCTGTGCATTGATGGTTGCTGTTTTTCTGTTATCTTGAATTGGGTCAGTAAGTATAGTATCAATGTATCCATCCATTTCAGTTGATGAATAATTGACTCCAAGACTGATTGATCCAGCTCCCACGAATGGATCAATATAATTGCTTGGATCGGGATAGTCATACCACCAACCCAGCAAATAAAAGCCCATGGTTCGTCTTTGAGAAAGATAGGGCGCCCATTCGGCGTATTTGACAGTTACATTGAAATAGCCTGTTGTTTCAAGTTGATCTTCAATTAGAAGAGCTACATCTTCCTCCGTAGGTCCGTAATGGATGGGAGTGAACCATAAGTCTAATTGATACTGGTTTGTTATTGAGTAACCAGCAGCTGTCATGTTACTGGCTACATTTGGGTTGGTCGGATTACCGTCCATGAAGGCATCAATATGCCAATCTCCGAAAATCTTTGGAACTTGGCTATATAAAGGTTCATTGTAATTGTTAAAAACGGCTTCACAGATTTCTGTACGATTAATCGCTGCAGCTATAGCTCTCCGAACATTTACATCCGTATGTATGTCAACATTGATGAGTATATAGCGTATTCCTGGTGAGGTCATAGTTTGATACCGTAAATTGTCATTATTTATGACATTGTTCATTGTTTCAACTTCAAACTCAGGTTGTGCGACATCAATCTCTCCAGCCTCTAAACCAGTCAACATTGTAGAAGTATCGGGATAAAATTTGATGATTATTTTGTCATTCTGAGGAACATCACTAAAATAGTACTCATTTGGGATAAGAATGAGTTCGGTGTTTTGGGTCCAGGAGGAAACCTTGTATGGACCTAACCCAGCAGGAATTCGATCAGGCCCACCAGCAAGTTCATCTTTTGGCAATGATTCAGGGCTAACTGGCCAGGCAACAGTATAAGTTAATCTTTGCAGGAAAGCAGCATCAGCTCTTGACAATTTAATTTCAAAAGTATAGTCACTGAATATAGTAATGTTTTCAACTACATCAGTTAAAATGTAGCTAGGGTCACCAGATAATGCTCTGGAACGGTTTAGATTCCATACCATTGCATCAGCATTGAATGGTTCTCCATCAGAAAATTGGATGCCTTGTTTTAAAGTGAATGTATAGGTCTTTGCGTCAACGGAAACAGTATAAGTGTCAACAATTGGTCCTTTTACAGCTTCTGTGGAGTCAATTGGTGTTTCCATGAGTCCATGAGTAAGTTGAACTAAAATATTCGAAGCAAAATAATCAAATACATTCGCGGGATCCAGATAAACAATAGAATCAGTAGTACCAATAACTATAACCATTTGATCAGTATTAGATTTAACTCCAAGAGGTAACATGACAGATTCTATGGAAAATGAACAGAATAAACATAGTACAATAAGAATAAGTGCATTAGTCTTCTTAAGATACATCTTCGACACCAATATGAGGAATTGTTTAATGTCTCAAAAATTTTAATATAAAATCGATGTATTAATTTTACAGTTTTTAGATCCCTTAATAACTCGGTTCACACCTTCTCCGTTTCTGTCAATGTAAATTGGGGAAGTTGTGCAAGTATACTCATGACGACAAATTCTCTTTATACATCGATATAATGAACCTAAGTTTTTATCCAAAAAGCTTTATAGAAAAACCCCAACACTATCAATAATTTTTATCTCTACAAAGTATAATAATTTGGTGAGAAAAATGAAAATTAAAATTATACTGATAATTACTCTCTTAGTAGCAGGTATTTCTACGCAATCAGCAGCTGCTACTCCAAATGCTACAACAACAATTGACGCAATAGAAGATGCAATGCTCTATCAAACCAATCCTAATACCAATTATGGAGAAGTGCCTTTTCTCTATGTGGGTCTAACAGGTGCTAGTATTTATCGCTCATTGATCCTTTTTGACGTCAGTGCTTACGAGGGTATAAGTGTTGCAACTTTAGAATTCTCAGTCTCTGGAATACAAGGAGCAGGTTGTGGTATCAACATTCATATCGTCACAAATTCATGGGTTGAATCAACAGCAACATGGAATTTCCCCCCAACTTATGATACAGCAGTAAATGCAACCATCGCTAGCGCTAGCATTATTACTGGTTATGGTAACTCTGTTGATATAACGAAGTTAGCACAAGATTGGGAAAGTGGAAAGGTCACAAATTATGGCATAATACTCGAAGATGATGATGGACCAGATAACATTGATATAGAATCTAGTGAAGCATCTAATCCCCCACTACTACATTTGACCTATACTACTATGTCAGAACAAATAAATTTACTTTACATCCCTCTTATCGCACTAATACCGTTTGTCGTATTCATGAAGAAGAGAAAAGCCTAACCAAGAATAGCTTGCTAGATTTCAAGAGTTACTTAAGTCAGATTCCATTTATGAATCACTGCTACCAGAATAAGTATAATGAGATTTATTAAGGAAGCTATTTGCATTAAAAAGAAATTAGAAAAAAAGAGAGAAAGTAAGGTCAAATCTAGATAAGTTTGAACTCTGTCTGCTGGGGAACCAAGAAACGGGCTCCATCACGAGTAACTACTATGTTTTCTTCAAGAGAGACTGTCCCGTAGTTCTTTGTTTTCACATTCAACTCTAAGGTATAGACCTGATTCTCTTCTAATTTGCCCTTAGGTAACTCACCGTACCTTTCCCATAATGGACATAGAGTTGTCCCACCATCATGAGCCTGCCTTCCTACTTGATGACCTAATCCATGCCCAAATTCTTCATAACCACGGGATATGACGTGATCACGTGCTATTTTATCTATCTTATAACCGATCTTACCTGGTTGAATAGCATCAAACGAGAGAGAGATAGCATCTCGTACTGTCTCGAACGCGTGAATAAGCTCTTCTGGAATTTCATCGGCTGAACCTACAAACCACATTCGTTGTAGGTCTGAACAGTAACCGTGTAGCCTTACTCCAAAGTCATTATGCAGGGTATGCCCTTTCTTAAGTGTATGTTCATCGGTTGGACCCGAATGGCCAATTTCCTTATTGGGACCTGTATCAATCGCAGGGCAATGGGATCTTTGCCATGATGCACCAACTCCTTCCTTATCCATTTCTTCAAAGTACAGCTGTTGAATTTGTTTTTCGGTCATTCCTACTTGTACTCTTTCTATCGCGCGTTTATTGATCTCTTCCGTAAGTTTACATGCCTCAGTAATCAGTTCAAGCTCTTTAGCAGTTTTTCTACTTCGTATCATACTTATTATTGGAGCAGCACTTATGAACCTGCTTTTTTTATCGGGAAGAATATCGGCTAGTTTTAAGAACATACCATGTGTTAATCCATCGGCCTTTACATCATCTATAGAATAATCCAAGGCTATTTGCTTAGGGTCCGTGTTCTTAAAAAATTCTTGAAGAGGGGGAGTAATACCCTCTCTATAGGGAATAATGTTATCCCAAATACCTTTATTTTCCTCTGGTGGAGCATCATACTCTCCAACTATAGCAGTTCTAGAAAATCCTTCCTTATTATTCAGGAAAATATAGGCTGATTCCCATACTACATCTCCCCCTGTAGCTAGTTTCATTACAGGATCTGGATTTCCCGCTGTTTCACGTACAAATACTACCCAGCAATCTATGCTGGTTTCTTCCATGATGTTGGGAATTTGAGTGTGTTTTTCCTTTACAATCGAGATTAATATTTCCGGTGGTGTGTTGATTCGCAGCATTTTTCCTCATCGGATTCAAATTATATGAGAAAAAATCTTTTTCGATCCTTAATCCAAATGCCATGGAGGTGAGTTTTATCTTACCAGCATTGAAATCGCTGATATTATTTGTTAATTTGTTATTAATTTGAATAAATTCTGCTATAATACAGGGAAATGGAGTATCTCAATGGTCTACTGAATATTTTTCCTGAGCTATTAGAGAGGCTCCATAAGCACCTACTAATTGTGGATTTTGTGCAACTTTGATCTTTGTATCCAGTTGGTGAGAAAGAAAATGAACAATACCCTCATTATAAGCAACTCCTCCTGCAATTAATACATCAGCTTGGATTCCAACCCGTTTAGCAAGTTCTGCAACCTTAACTGCCATACTTTTATGAATTCCTCTCAAAATGTGGTCTGAAGGAGCACCATTTGCGATCCTAGAGATAACTTCGGATTCAGCAAATACTGTACAAGTGCTGCTAATAGCAACAATTCCATTAGAACGTAACGCAATCTTCCCCATATCCTCAAGATTTACACCTAAGGTTTTAGATAATATCTCTAAATATTTTCCAGTACCCGCAGAACACTTATCATTCATTTCAAAGGATGTTATTCGACCTTTTGTGTCAATCCGGATAACTTTACTATCCTGACCCCCTATATCAATAATGGTTCTTGTTTTTGGATGAACCTCAAAACTCCCACGACCAAAGCAGGTAATTTCTGTAACTTGTTTATCACATATGTCGGAGACCAAGTTTCTTCCGTATCCTGTCGCAATTGAATAAGAAATTTGGTCCCTGCGAACATTTGCTTGGTTAAGGGCGTTTTGGTAAATGTTTTCGGCAGTATTTAATGCTTTTGCGCCAGTTTTTGTAATTGCGTAACCTAAGATTTTTGAATTTTTTACTATAACGGCTTTCGTAGTATTACTACCAATGTCTATTCCCGCAAAATACATAGTTATTCAACTTCGCTTCATTTCACAAGTAATTATAGATTCTTTATAACATTTTGTTGTAGGGACTATAATTGTTAGGTCTAATAGGTATTTGAGTCTAGAAGACGAGTGAGGTCATAAGGATGACTGGAAAAAAAGATTTTGCTCTGATTACTGGTGCATCAAGTGGAATTGGGGAAATTTTCGCACGAAAAATAGCTGAAAGAGGCTATGATTTAATATTAACGGCGAGAAGGGAAGATAGATTAAAATTTTTAGCAGAAGAATTAGAAAAACAGCATAATACAACTTCTATAATTGTAGTTGCTGATCTAGCGACTCAAGAGGGTATTAAAAAAGTGGAAGAAGAATTAGTCAAACATGAAAATCTCTACTTCTTGATTAACAATGCTGGCTTTGCAACTATTGGTTCTTTCGAGAATTTACCTTGGTATAAGCACCAAAATATGTTATCTGTACATATTAATGCTCCAACCCAGCTTACTCATGCAGCTTTGCCAATTATGATTAAGAATAATTTGGGAGTAATAATAAACGTAGCTTCAATGGCAGCATTTATTCGAAGAAAAAACCTATATCGGTTAACGAAAGAGTATTTGGTTAATTTTACTAAACTCCTCAAGGAACGTCTAAAAAATACTAATATAGTTGTTCAGGCACTTTGTCCAGGATTTACTTATTCAGAATTTCACCAAACAGAGGAATTTAAGGGAATGGATGCTTATTCTCGTGTTCCTAAATTCGCATGGATGACATCTGAAAAAGTAGTTGAAATTTCGTTGAAAGCTATTAGGAAAAGGAAAACAATCGTGATCACTGGATTCCGAAATAAAATAGGCGTGAAGCTCATAAACTGGAGAATAATCAGATATCGATAGATATCAAGTAGGTTCAGATTGATTAATCTCCGTACTACCTGAATATAATAGTAAACTAGCCTTATCTATATCAAGGGTTGGGACAGCATTATGAATACAGGTAAAGGATTGACATTTCTTGTACTCTACATCACTCCATTTAGTCCCCCAACCTTTAAGTGCACCAAATACGACCTCTAAATCATAACCCTTTTCGGTTAATGAATACTCAACTCTAATAGGCCTTTCTTGAATAACTGTCCGTTCTATTATTCCTTGCGCCTCTAAAATGCCTAAAGAATCGGTTAGCATTCGTGCAGAAATTTGTTCACCGTATTTCCCTCGTACATGCTTTAAAAGCTCCGAAAAATACATTCCCTTCCTCACCATAAGCAACTCTGAAAGAATAAAGGCCATCCACTTCCTCCCTATGATTCTAAGGGTATGTAAGATCACACATTCATCTTCTATGTTAGTTGACATAAATTTATCCTCAAAATTTGAAATCTTGACCTAATGAGACGAAAAAACGACGATTAGTGCTTTTTTCTGAACAATACTAACGCAAGAAAATACTATCCAAATTGCTACTTATATTTTTTAGCTCGAGTAACACTAACCTCACTCTCTGAGTATAGTTTTAGCAAGTTGTCAAAAAATTATGTCACAAATGCGAGTGTATTAACTGATTTCAAAAGAGTTTGGAAATGATAGAAGTACTTACTGATCAAATAAAACGACGAGATATACTGAAAAAAATCATTCATGATTTGCATGCAGGTGCAAAAGTAGAAGATGCTAAGGCTAATTTTCAATCCATCTTTTGAAAAATTGAGCAAAGAAGAATGGATTAGTATCGCACGTCAAAGTGATGAAATTGGTTATTTCCTTGTCCAACCAGAAACAGAATGGGTTCCAATTGTTAAGTTAAGAGAGGAAATTAGTGAAGAAGTCTCTAAAAATAGGGTAAAATTACCAACAGGTCATCTAACGATTAAACAACTTGAGTTATTGTTTTCACACCTTCCTGTTGATATTACATTTATTGATGAGAATGATAGAGTAACCTACTTCTCCTCTGGACCAGAACGGATTTTTACTAGAACTAAAGCTATAATAGGACGAAAAGTCCAGAATTGTCATCCACCAAAGAGCGTTCATATTGTAGAACAAATTTTGAATGATTTCAAGAACAACAAACGAGATAATGTGGAATTTTGGCTCTCGTACAGAAACAAATTCGTTAACATTCGTTATTTTGCTATTAGAGATACAAAGGGGCAGTATAAGGGAACACTTGAAATGACTCAAGATATCTCCGATATTAGGGAATTGAAAAATGAGAAAAGAGTATTTGATCCTCTATAATTTTAGTTTTTAAAATGTAAAACCTGATGAAAATTAACATATGTGGAGTACAAATATAGTGAGTACAGTTAATAAAAAAGAGTTAAAGGTAAATTTTTACCAGGTTATTGTTTATAAGTTAAATTATCTCCTTGGTACAAACAAGGGCCTAATTACATTGATGATATTTCTTGAAGTCGGTATTTTTGCCTTCTTATCATCATTTTCAGAACCAATAGTCCAATTTCTAGGTTCACCGATAATCCCTATTGAATTAGAGGAAACTGAACGGGTGGGACGGATCATTATGGTTTATCATGCAATGGCAATTCCTTTCATAGCTGCTATTATCTTTTTTGTTCTTGATATTTGTGATGTTCGGGAATCAATAAAACCTCGTGTGAAATGGCCTCTTTTCTTCGGTTCAGTTTTATCCTCATTATGTGGAATAGCTTTTGCGTATATTCTCCCACACAATTGGCTTATTCATGGACTCTTTCTCTTTGGTCTATCATTAGTCTTCTACAGCGGGATTATTCTTTTTATAGGAGTTTTTCCCACAAAGAATTTTCCCGATCCTTCAAAATCTGAAGATGCTCCTTATTTTCGAGGGATAATCTTAGAGCAATTCAACCTAATGTTAGTAACTGTTTGTCTTCTTATCTCTGCTGTAATAGGCGCTATTGCAGGATCTTATTTCGGTCAAGAAATGGAAGCTTTCCTAGCAGAAGATATTGTTCGAGAAGAACATGATATTTTTGAGCGAATTATCATCAGTCATTTGCACATCATGGTCGCCTTGGTTGCTGCAGCAGTATTATTAGTAGTTTTCCGCTACTCAGAAATGTCAGGGAAATGGTATAAGATTTCTATGATACTCATGATACCAGGAACAATTATAGTATCTTTTGGGGCGTGGTTAGTGGTAATTGGTTGGGAAAGAGCACATATAGTAATTAATGTTGGATCAATGTTTCTTTTAAGTGCTGCTTTAATTTTAACCCTTTTTGGATGGAATAAAACGAGTAAAGAAACGCTTGGTTCAACTTATGAATCCTCTTCTTGGTCAACAAGAGCTATTGCAATGTTAAAGGAGCCAACAAAATTTGGACTCTATTTCCAATTTTTCTGGGTTAATTTTGTGGTAACAATTCCAGGAATTTTTGTTGCTATAAACTTGAGAACGAGATACCGGACGGACCCTTATCTTGAAGTTGAGCGTATTTTCAATGTTGGCCACTGGCATGTGTTAGCGACAGTGATAGCAATTATTGTATTGCTCTTATCGGTGGATTATCTTGAACTAACAGGTAAAATTCGACATATCATTAGCATTTTTCTTACTTTCGGAAGTATAATCGCTTTTGGATTTGCTGTCATTTATATGCTACGTACTCCGTCCATGAATGTCGACTGGGCATTTTACGTTATA
>JAEOTF010000547.1 GCA_016840025.1 Candidatus Hodarchaeota archaeon | reverse complement strand
TACCTGTAACAATAAACCAAGTAGTAAACCAATGAAGAACACCTCTATGTTCTAAACCCAAAATACTTAGATCCCAGATCATTGCAGGAGCATCAAGGTCAGGAGCAACAGCAGCTATTCCTCCAACAATCAAGGTCCGATAACGATTTTTCTTATCCGCAATTACAAAGGGAAAGGAGAGTATTAGGCCAATAGCAAAGTGAGAGGGAAAACCAACCATTTAAACACACCTATTCGAAGTTATAAAGGAGAACCATTCAAAATGACTGGATTTCTCAGAAGATTCAAGTATAAAAATTTAGTAGGGGTACAAGATCATAATTTTTCCATGGTTTTTTTACAAATATGGATTGAAGAGAGAAAAATTTCAGAGAGGACATCAACATCCAGAAAAAATACGACATTAGAATCAGAAGAATACTTTTCTTTGCATTTTTGTATCCAATGATCTAGATCTGGAAATAAGAGAATTAATTCATTTAATTGAAGACATGAATTGATTAGTCGATAAATCTTCTCCAAGCTTTATACCAGATTCGTGCAATGGATTCTATGACATCATGAAAGATAGCATTAGTTACATGGGTAAAATCTTCCACGAAAGAACCATCACCAAAACCATTTCCTTGCAATATACATTTTTTAAACCCCCCGTATTTTTTGAAATGTTGTTGATGAAGATCAAACCAGTTATTGGATTCCGGAATCCATTTTCTAGCAACTGCATATGATACGCGAGTTGTGTAGATTAATTCTGTCCATTCATCACCTTTTAAGGATTTATTAACCCTATTACTAAGTCGATAATCTGAATTTGGGGAATCAATCGAGATTATAGAAGTATCAGGTACTTTCAGTATTTTCTCTAAGGTTTTTTTTGTGTATCTTGTTAGGATTAACGACTCCTTTTTAGGGAAATTTGGTTCCCATAATCTTTCTGTCCAAACATGGATATTTTTAGGAATTCTTGCTCCTTTTCTAGGAATTTTAAAGTCTCTTAAATCGCAATGCAAAGGCATATGAGCGTCACAGATATAGTGGGAAAGAATAAAGAGAGTGAGGGCAATGTGACGTGCAGAAAAATTCGGGGAATTAGATAAATTACTGATTTTTCGCTCAGCTAAATATCTTTTGTTGCCAGAAGCATCAATTACCTCTATATTTCCTCTCTTCTTTTTTTTATACTTTTGGCAATGTTTAGCAAGTGGATAATCACTCATTTTGAGCATATCACCAATGTTATGACTTAAAGCAATAACTCTATCAGGAAGATGTCCACCAAGCTTGGGGTGGGATCTGTAGGGTTTGTTTAACTCGCCAAAATTCTTAATATACTTTAAACATAATCGATTGCCCACTAATTGGTCATCAAGGTCTCTATAGCTTTTTACATATCGTTCCTCTTTGTCTAAATTTTTGTAAATAAATTTCGGGTCGCTGTCCATCTTATAGATATGCCCATAATTCATATCATAGAGTCGTATGTCTGGTAACCATGCCCCATCCCAGACCTCGGATATATAAGAGGAAATTAATTCTACGAGTTTTGGAGCTTCTCCCCAGTCATCTAGCATTTTCAGAGCTCGTAGAGCTACCCATGCGTGAGCACGTTGTTTCATCTGTTTTTCTCCGGTTTTGCAATTGGATTAGGTATGTTATCAACTTTTGTTAACTAAGTTTGATTTTATTTTTCGCTTCTTCAACAAGAGTCAAGACTTGATGTATTAATTCTGGTCCTCCAGCAAAAACTAGAGCAGTAAGAATAATATCCATGACACGTTGTGGTATATCCCAATCCTCAAAAAATGTAAATATTCCATCTAGATGGAGGGCATGAAGTAAACCTAAATCTATAAAACCAATAATCATTCCAATACAAAAAGAGAATATATAGATCCCAAACTCTCTCTTTCTTAATGAGAGCAATCCAACTTTATCTCCTAATGCAGTTTTACGCTGTTTATCAAACGTTTCATTCATTTCTGTGAAATTCTTAGCCAATTCTACAAGTGCTTTTGCAGCACCAGATGGGTTATCCTTCATGTCTGTCATTATTCGTTGTCTTTCGATTTTATAAGTCTGGCGCCAATCATTTTCGATATCTCTGAATATTCTTTCGTCTCGCCTATAATCACCAAAATCTACAAATTTGTCTGATTTTCTATCCCAGAAACGTATGAATACTTCGCATGCTCTTTCAATACCTAGCCAGAGAATCAAAGACATTAAAACAAAATTTGCAATATGATCCATAATCTTATCTTCCTAAATGTGGGTTAAAACCAAAGATATACTCTATTTGAAACAAAAAATGGAATATTCTTCCATTTAAAAAAACACTACAGGCAGAATTTCAAAGAAAATATTGGATCTTTGGATATTTTTTACTTCATCTGAATTTTATCAACAAATTCCACTTATTCACCTTTTTTATCAAACAAATCTCAAAAAATGCGTCCTTTAATGATTTAATAGTACTGCATGACTTTACACATCAAGATCAGGGTACATGAAAAAAGTACAAGATAAGAAGATTTAAGCGAATCTAAAATGATTAATAGTTATTGGTAAAACAATAGAAAAATTATGCATATTTGTTAAATAGAGGAGATGTGATAATGAAAAATGCCATGAGAAAACAACAGATACCAATACTGGTAGTTGAAGTATATGATTTCAAAAATAAAATTATTTCACATGCAAATGTGATTCTCCAATCATTAGAACAAAAGACGGATGTGAGTTTTAATTTAGTATTTAATGAGGAATATCAGACATATCAGGCTTTTGACATTGAATCAGGAGGGTACCTTCTTCGTGTTGAGGCAGAAGGATTTGAACCTGATCAACGTGAGATTGAAGTGTCTTTAATTGGATCAAGGGAGACCTTCATCCTTGGTAAGAAAGAAATGTTATCGTATTACCGTGGAAAGGTCAAAGTACCTTTTGAACCACCTGTTAATTTACTAGGAGTCTCAATAAGATCTGGGTTGTCCCCAAAAGATGAAGACGAGCTGTTAAATGTTGCCCGTGAATTAAATTTAGAACCTGAGAAGGTTGGCGAGGCAATTCTAAATGACAATGTAAGAGTTTTCAGATTTCCTGCAGATATTAGCGAAGCCAATCAGACTGAAGTTCAAACACGTCTTATTAAACACTCGTTAATTAGACGTGTTGGTCCCATAATCCGGATTGACGAAGAAAGTCTTTCATTCTTAACTAGTGAACTTGTCATTAAATTTAAGGAACATGTTTCAGAAGAAGAGGTAAATACAATTTCTAAAGGCTTTGAATTAGAGTTATTACGTAGGATTCCTTACGCAGAAAATACATATTTATTTCAGAAGGGCGCAATAGCCGGCTTTAACTTACTTAAAATTTGTGATGAGCTAGTAAATAGCGACATGGTAGAATATGCAGAGCCTAATCTAGTTATTACAGCCATAGACGATCAAATTAACCCAACAGATTTTCTATACGGCCAACAATGGCATATTCCATTTATTAACCTTCCTGATGCATGGCAAGTATTACGAAATGCCAATCCTCTTGGTACCATGCCAGGTGATCCAGATGATCTTACATTTGGTAGTGTGGATATCATAATTGCGGTTATGGATAGAGGAATTGAGTCACAGACAGTTGGTGTAACAACCACAGCTCGCCATCCAGATTTTAATGGTACGGTAAGTAATGGTGACAATAAAGTATATCAATTCTATGATTTTGCGAATATGGTAGCTAATAATAATGCCCCCCCTAATGACCATGGAATGGGCTGTGCAGGTGTGGCTACTGCGTTAGCAAATAATCCTTCGGTCGTTCCAGGAGAAGAGGAGGGAATTTCTGGTGCAGCTCCTAATTGTAGAGTAATGGGGTTAATAAGACCTGCTGGAGGTACAGAAACTCAATATTCAGATGCTTATATCTGGGCAGCAGGATTAGATCCAAATAGTACTCAGATTGGATTCCCTGCTTTAATCAATCCAGGTGCAGATATCATTACAAACAGTTTTGGTGCATCTATAGGTGCCCCGATTTCAGGATTAATGCAAGACTGCTTTGAATTCTTGACTGAAAATGGTCGTGATGGAAATGGTGTAGTTCTCTTTTTCTCTGCTGGGAATGGTAACACTAATTTGACACTTCAGCGTCCATGGGCAGCGTATGAGAGAACTGTAGCAGTTGCAGCTTCCACAAATAATGATGTCCGAGCAGGGTACAGTAATTTCGGTAACAGTATTGATGTTTGTGCCCCTAGTTCCGATGGAGTGGGTATCACTAGTTGTGATCTAGTTGGAAACGGAAATCTTGCTGGACATACAGGTGGTGGGCGTGATTATCGCAATAATTTCGGAGGAACGTCATCTGCAACTCCATTAACAGCTGGTGTTGCTGCCTTAATGCTTTCCATTAATCGTAATCTTACATGGGCAGAAGTTCGTCATATTCTACGTGATACCGCAGCACAAATTGATTCAGCTAATGCAGATCCAGTTGGTCAATGGGTGGATAACACTGGAGATGGTATTGATAATTTCAGTCAATGGTACGGTTATGGACGTATTAATGCTGAAGAAGCAGTTATTGCTGCAAGACAATATCCTAAGAGTGACTTTGTGGTAGTTTGGGAAGATGACAGAAACGTGAATGCTTATTATCAAATTTTGGCACGAGGATTCAATGCGAATGGTTCACAGAGGTTTGCAGATATCCCCATCAATACTATTGCTACAGGTCAACAATTGAAACCTGATATAGCAATGGCTTTAAACGGGGATTTTGTGGTGGTTTGGGAAGATGACAAAGACAAGAATAATTATTATCAGATTTATGCACGTGGATTTCACGCCAATGGCACACAGAAGTTTTCAGATCTCCCCGTTAATACTATCGCTAAAGGTCAGCAATTGAAACCCAGGATAGCTATGGCACCTAATGGTGATTTTGTGGTAGTCTGGG
>JAEOTF010000516.1 GCA_016840025.1 Candidatus Hodarchaeota archaeon | reverse complement strand
TCATTTGTCTATCAGGGATATGATAGACTAACTTCCCCTCTATCTCCTATTTAAGGATAGAAGGATGTCAAAAATACAAAAACCTTGTTATAAAAGGTAATGTCAAGAGTAAGCCTACCTTAATAACCTAGAAAAAAGTAACAATAATTTGTTGCGAGTCTTTTCTCTCGCGGACGATAAACGTGACTCGAAGGAAATCCCATAACAAGAGGTCATTATTACCTCAGGAAAAAGCAATCATAATCTTTCTTGATTTGGATCGGTTTGGGGAAGTGATGGAAGAACGAGGATGGACTCGTTATGCACCGAATGTTGTAACAGGCACATTAACCACTGAAGTTGAGACTCTTGCAAAGAAACATTGGGGGGTAATTCATTGGGGGGTAAATCCAGCAGAGGGGACCGAGGAAGCTGTTATTATGATTAATCACATAGAACTAGAAGCAATATTGCCTGATTTAGAGTTATTACGGCAGAAGGTTGAAAATCAAGGAATTACAACGATTTCAATTGGAGTCGCTGTTGGGCCTACTGGAACGACACCGAAGGAGCTGAAAACTGGGAAAAGAGAACATACCTTGTTATCTTCTCCTGCAGCTTTAATGGCAAAACGTGCCCTTAAAAAAGCAAAGAAAAAACGTAATTCTATTTGCATTGAATATGCATGATTCCCTATGGTACAGAGTGTTATCGATCTGCATGTACATACCCGTCCTTACTCTACATGCAGTCATTTAGGGCTTAAGGATGTACTTAATAATCTAGATGCCCGTATAAGTGGTATTGGTATCACCAACCATGATACACTTTTGGGTGTTCCGAGATATGCTAAAAATCCTAATTGGAAGGATGGTGAACCAATTCTAATACCAGGTGTTGAGATCACCACTGATTATGGTCATATTCTTGCTTTTGGAATTGATGCGTTACCGCCAAAACACTCCACACCCAAACAAGTCATCGATATTATTCATGATGAAGGTGGGGTAGCAATAGCGGCTCATCCTTTTAAAACGGGCTATGAACTAGAAAACCTGGAAAATCTCGAATTTAATGCAATTGAAATCAACGGTAAATCAGGGAGACGTGAAAATAGAGAAGCCCGACAAGTAGCGAAACTTCTTGGACTTCCTCTCGTTGGTGGTAGTGATTGCCATTCTCTTAAGGATCTAAACAGTTGTGTTACAATCTTTAAGCAGGAAGTAAGAAAATTGGATGATTTAGTCTATCAAATTCAACATGCACTATGTTCTGCAAGTTGGTTTGGATTTTCTAAAGAATAATTTAACAATTGATCTACAATGCGCGAAAAAATAACTACAAGGATAGAGGAAGAGTTTATACCTCTGTCTGAGAAAGTAAGAAACTTTCTTCAGGTTAAAAGAAATAGAGCTAGACGATTCCTCTCAATTATTACAGAAAATCAACTGCCCGGCTATATTTACGGGAGTGTTGCTCGTGGCGATGTCAGTCAAATGAGTGATATTGATATTGTTATTCCTTATCCAATTTCTTCGATGCAAATTGAACTAACCCTTGAAAAATATCAAATCTTAGACCGCCGTATCTCCCAAGCTACTCCCAATCATACCCCAAAAGCACATATCGAATTTCCTAATGATACTACAGTTACATTTCCTCTCGTACCATTTCGTGATCGAGAAGAGAACTTCTATTACTTCGCTGGGGTTTGTACACTGGATGAGCTTCTGAAAAAGCAATTGAAAGCTGGTGTCAATAAACGACTAGAACTAGTACAACCTGTATTAAAAAACGGAGTACAGGGGTTTTTAATCAGCCCAGTTATTGAACATGAATCTAGGGTCGCAAAACTGTTAGATATTTCTCTAGATGTAATCCAGGAACGCGTTCGTGTTTTGACGCAACGGGATAAAAGAGGAAGAACTGGTGTTTACCTTCATCGTCATTTAGATCAAGATGAACAATTTGAGAAAGTTTTACATGCTCTTAAAGCTGAAAATGTTTCCCTTAGAAGATTTTTACAACGAAGAAGTAGATAAGGCTTAGCAAAGAGTTTGTCTTTTTCATAACTAAACGTGAATCTATCCACTCAAAGCTGGAACGATTTTTTTATGCTCTTTGGATACTTGCTCAACTTCCTTAGGCACTTTTGGAATAAGTAAGAGAATTGGTAAAGTTCCAATAATGTAAAGTCCTGCAGTAATTAGAAAACATAAGCGGTAATTATTATTATCCCCAATTAGAAATCCTCCAATCACCGCACTAAAATTCCAGAAAAAACCCCAAGCTACTGCTTGAAGGGAGTTAAATTTCCCTCTATGTCGTTTTGGAATGACATCCATGAGAATAGCGCGAGAAAGAGGTTGACTGGAGTTCATCAGGGCTCCTCGCATAATGAAAATCGGAAGAAGAATCCAGATAGCAGGGTAAAAAGCAATCCCTATGAGACAGCTAATTGAAAGCGATTGTACAATGAAAATCATTTGTGGTCGACCAAAAACCTGAGAGACACGTTGTGTAAACACACTGCTCATGCCTGTAACTATTAAGGTCAGCCCCATAATTATTTGAACTGATATTGGTAAAAGGTCATATTGTTTCATGAAAAAGATTGGGAAGAATTTAACAGTCATTCCTGCACCGAATCCAATAATAAAATTACAGGTTCCAAGGACTATAGGAACAAATAGATCCATTCTTTTCTGAGTATGATCGGAAACAGCGACAGCTTTTTCTTCCATTAATCCGTTTGCTGTTGGTAAAGACTCGCTACTATCCCCAAGGCTTTTTGCATCCTTAAAGAAAATCCCCACCACGAGTGCCATGCATGATATGAGAATTCCTACTAACATTACGGTTTTTAGTATAATAATGTCCCACTTATCTCCTAGGATCAGAAATAGGCCTACATTGATAAAAGGTCCTATTGCCATTGAAGCTTGTCTCGCGAAATGATTCCATGAATAAATTTGTGATCGTTTTCCCGATATTACAGAATCTGCGAATATTGATTCTAACGCAGGACGACTTAAACCCTGAAATGTTCCCCAAAATAATAACGCTACGACAATTAAGTAAATGTTGTTTGCTATGGCAAGAAAAAATAGCGAAATAAAACCTAAAACCGATGCAGCTCGTAGAATCCAGTCTCGATGAAACCGATCAGACATATATCCCGCAGGGAAGACAACTAAAGTCATTGCAATACCAGTAGCAGCCCCTGTCAATCCTAGAACAACATTGGATTCTTCTGCTATTAGATAAATATACGCCGAAAGAACGTTTCCCATCCATATTCCACGGCCTGTTGATTGAAGAATTGTGAATAGGAAGACTATTTTGACGTTGTAATTTAAATCATTGTGAAAATACTTATGGTTGGTAATTTTAGACCATTTCAAATTAGCCTTGCTCATAAGATATCTGCCTGTACTCTATTTTTATATTACAGGAAATTTAAAATTAAAGAAAAAAAACATTGGTCGTTACATTGAGTGAGAAAAATTTACTAAAAATCATTAGATAGATTCAAATTCCTTTAAAGGAAAGTAATTGAGACTCTATTATCAGAAGTCAAAATCGTTTGAGAGAGTAGTAGATGTCAGCTGAAGAAGAATCTGAAGCTAACGAGACGGATCGGAGAGCATCTCTCGGAAAATTCGAAATTATTTTCTTAGGAGGAAATGCAATACTCGCATTTTATCTGTTTTTCAAAGATTTGATCGCATTTTTTATGTTAATTGCCGCTGCGGTGCTTGTTTTAGGGTTATTATTAATAATAGGCGAGCTTGTGATGTCTAATGAAGAAGAAGACGTAGAAGAAGCGGTATTAAGAGAGTGGAGAGAACAAACCGATTATATTTATAAAGAATGAGTTTTATTTCGAAATAATTCTAATCATTGATATTGAAATTGTTTGAAAGGATCAATTTTTGGTATATCTCTCTTTATCATTTGAGAAGGTTATCAATAAATTCTTTAAATGAATTTAAGAGTTCATCTTTATCATCTTGAGTTATATTTTCCTTCCATTTGAGATCATCTACTCTATTTCTAAACGATCCAAATTTCTCTTTCGTATCATTAATTCTCTGCATTGTTTCAGGAAAAACTAATTCTTTTCTAACACTTTCACTTAATTCACTTATCGCTAAACCATGAATTTGTAAAATATTTTCCAATTTATCGATATTTAATAAACTATTCCTTTTCAATTCATTATCAAATTGATCAATAAATAAGGTTTTGATATTAGATAGTCCTTCTTCAAGTGTGCTAGTTACAGTTTGTGGAAGAGCGCATTGTAGACATATTCTACGTGCATGGTTCACCCTTTCCTCTAATATAGCCTTCATTGCATACATTGTCGGTAATGGAGTAAGGTTTGCTAGTTGTTTATTTTCTGGGAACAAACTTTCAAAATGGCTTTTTTCATACAGATATTTTATTTTAGTACTGAGCATTGAGTTTAGCATTTCTTCAACAGTATTTAGAATTAGTTCGTCAATTTTTTCTACAAGCATGGAGAATACGTTATTGAGTTGGCCCCATTTGTCCTTTTCCTCAGGAAGGGTGAGTTCTAATATTCTGTGAGGTAAAAAGCTCTTAATTTTACATATTAAACGATATTCTTCTTCTATCCTACCTAAAATTCCCTCAGGAGCAATAATTATTTGCTGCCAGTTAGAAGGATTGAAATACATGTCTTTAAGAAGCTTAAATAAGTATCTATCTGTATCTATAATGCTTTTTAATTCAATTTGCTCGCTAATTTTTATTTTATGCCCTTTTTCTCTGATAAGGCTTTCTAATTCACTTAGATATTTAACACCTAGTGCTCCAACCAGTAGTACCCCTTTTTGCAGTTGATTTAACGATGTAAAGTAATTTTTCTCCGATTTAACCGCTATTGGGCTTTTTTTCTTCCAATTTTCTCCATTTCTACCTCTAATTGAAATACAGTCACTTGAAGATGAAAAATAGATATTGCTTCTAGAATCTTGACAAATAACAATGCCATCTGTACAAACCGGTACGAATCTTACATAACCTACACTAAATCTCTCAATAAGTTTAAGGAAAAGTTCTGACTTCCCAAATCCTCGTGGAGCAACTATCATAAATGGGAGTTGTTTTGATCCAAATAGATCGAAATAGCCAAACTCACCGTGTAGGGTGAATAGTTGCTGTGGTTCTTCTATTGATAACATTTTAATTCTACTATGTATATTCGTGGTTGATTTCCTATATTAAGCTATTCAGTTTACTAAAGAATCTATCTAATACTTTTAAAATCTAATTTAACATAACAACTCATTATAATGGTCTAAAGGTCCTTTACTAAACTATCCCAACATGTTTAGTCAAAATTTACCCATTCTTCTATGGTTTAATAAGAATCTGTGTAATATTAATGAAAGAAAAGAGAGTAATATAATCCATTGGGGATAAGAAGATTTCTCACTAGTAATAGAGTTTTTAGAATGATTAGAAGTAGTACTCTGGTTTTTTGCAGTGCGACTATCAGTTGATGAAAAATCCAGAGTATTTACTAAAAATGTCAAGATAGCTGTTTTGGAGAATCCTGCTACATCATAACCGGTAAGAAATGCTGTATAATTGCCAGTTTCGAGGTTGTAGATAGTTTTATTATATTTTTTTAGGTTGTATATGAAATAATAGGGATTTATCTGCCCGTTGCGATAAAGAGTTAGATTAAAACTAGCTATACCAGAGCTTTCATCGGAAGCACTCCAGAACAATATTACAGGCGTCCCTTCATAAAAATGAGTATTATTGGCGACCAAAAAGGATATGTTAGGTGCTGAACTATCTACAACATAATTGAAATTCTTTTTAGCTGTATTTCCGTCTCGATC
>JAEOTF010000074.1 GCA_016840025.1 Candidatus Hodarchaeota archaeon | reverse complement strand
TTCTTCATACTCTATTGGTCAGGCTAAAAGAAAGCCTGGCTCCCCGAAGGGAGTAGTCCACATTGCCAATGTTACTAGAGGTTTCCTTGAGTTGTCAGCAACACTTCGCCTAACCCTGTAGCGATGTTTAATCACTGACCGTAGAGTGTCAGACTTGTGGAGTATCCGACAGTACCTATCCATTCTCCGTAACGGACTACATCACCTTTGCAGATGATGTTGAGGCTAATCAACAGGGCTTGAAATGGTAAACCATCCCAAGCCCACAGATCACTTGTGTCTGTGGGTAGTTGACTTCTTTCTAAGACGATCTCGAGCACTCAATTTCATGACAAGTCGATCATCTACAAATAGTATTCTTTTACGAGCGACAAAAACTACTCCAGTACGGCGAGCTAATGCATTTTCTATTAAACCAAGAAACCAATCCCATTCATTTTCATCCATCCATTTAAGTCCTCTGGATTTCATTTTATCAGTAATTAATGGGTATATTTCTTTTAACCAATTCATTAAATCAATAGAAGCGAAATTTTGGGATAATTCTATCTCTGCAATATTAGATTTGGCGCTAGAACTAGTCCACAAGATATTCATATCAAATAACAGCGTAATTAGGGGGTTTGTCCCTTCAATACGCGTAAAAAGTCTTAATCTTCTTAATAGAAGAGCCATACGTTCTTGAGTAGTGAATGGAAGATCAATGTCTGAGGAAATTGTTATCCGCCTCAGAAGAAAATATTCAGGAAAAGCTAAATTTATTCTTTGGAAAAAAAGTTTTCTAGGAAAAGAAACATACTATGCCCAAGAAGGATAAGGGATCTCAATGCAAGATAAAGAGCTTGATGAGCGAGTTATATTGATACGAAAATGTGCAGAGGACAAAGAATTCGAAAAAGGATTGGAATTTATTCATTCTCTGTTTGAAGAATCGGTAAGAGAAATTTTGGGAATAGTAAAGATTAATAACCAGAGTTATTTTGATTTTATTGAGACAGTTGTGTACTTTTATGGAGAGGCTTTCCGGGATGGAAGTTATCAAATGGCTAAGGTATTTTCTGAAATTGAAAGGGATAAACTCCCATTAGATGCAAAACGTTTTGATGAAAGTCGTGCGGGTCTTCTTCGATTTATGATTGCACTGACGTCAGATCCAGAATTTCAAGGAGAACGAATAAAACGACCGCAGTCACCTCAAGATTTTCGAAGTTTGATCTTTGGAATGACTGCAACAGAAAAAGATGTCAGAAAATCAGCAATTAAGATTTTAAGGAAATATGGAAAAAAACGCTTGGCCTCTCAATGGCAGATAATTGCAGCAGATCGAGACCTTGAAAAGCTGCTCCTTGGAATATTAAATCAAGAAAGAAAAACAAGAAAATTTGCGAAGGAAATTCGCAAAAAAATCTATGAGAATTTGTTCAATGAAGTAAATTAGTCTTTGGAGCCTCAATATAAGATGCATGATGACCTCTTAGAATTCGTTGAAGACCTACTCGCAAATTTCAATGAAAGGAAAGAAAGATTGACGATTCAAGATTGTGCCAAGCTTTTAGAAGTGGCGCAACGTGAATACAAGATTACCCAAAAACATGTGAGTTTTCCAGAACTCCTCGAAACAGTTGCGGTTGCTCATGAATTTGTTGCAAAACAACTTATGGAAAATCAACATGACTATAGAAAAGCACAAGAACTGTTTTTAATCGCAGCACAGGTTTTTTCTTCCTTAGAAGTAGTTAACCGCCAAAATTCATTGGAAAAGAAACTTGAAGCTCTTTCTAAAGCTCAACAATGTGAAGCATACCAACAAATAACAGAAGGAAATGGAGACAATCTATGTACAGCTGGACGTATGTTGGTTGGGGCAGCGAAAATTCTTAGACAAGATTCAAAAGCGGAAACTTGTGATGAAGGCCGTAATTTACTTGGCCAACTTATCGCTCAAGCAGCATTTTATTATGGCATTGGACTTCAAAAGCAAAATGAGCGAGCTGAAGCGTGGGGGTATACCAAGAGAGCAAAAACTCTTCTTCAAGGACTTTTGTATTGTAATCTTTCTCCTAAGGATAAACAAAAGGTAACAAAGCTTTTAGAACTAGTAAAAAAAGAATTGGAAGAATTAGAGCGCCTAAATATTGATATGATGTGGTTATTTAGTCAGGTAACGGATCCCGCGCCCCTAATAACAATAAAAGAACCAGAAAAGCTCTTTATCGTCGATTAAGCGAGAAATTAAAACAGTTGATATAACTAAGGATGTTGAAGTCCTCGTAATGTCTGTATATTCTTTAGATCATCCTCTATAGACTTTCTAGGAGTTTCTAAGATAAATGGCAGGTCTCTAAGTGTGGAATGATTCACAATTGCCTTAAAACCTTTTAAGCCAATATATCCTTGTCCAATATGTGCATGACGATCCAAATGAGAACCAATATCTCCTTTTGAATCATTGGCATGGATCAAATGAAGACGATTGATGTCGATATTTTCTTCAAATTCCATTAATGTTTGCTCAACTTTGGTGTCACTTTGTAAGTCATATCCGTTCACGAATGCGTGACAAGTATCAAAACAGATCCCAAGCCGCTTAGAACCGTCAACTCTTTCAATTATCGAAGCTAATTCTTCCCATGTAGAACCAACACTATTTTTTGCCCCAGATTCGTTTTCAAGGAGTATCATTACGTCATTAGCAATGTTTGACAATGCAGTACTGAGAACTTTAGAAATTCGTTGTATTCCCTCTTTGACACTAGTGTCTTTATGAGAACCGCAATGAATAACTAAATAGGGAATTGTTAGCTTTTCACACTTTACTAGGGCTTTTTCTAAGTAATTTTGTGATTTTTCGAGAAGTTCAGGATTAGGAGAAGAATAGTTATGTAAATAGGGCGTATGAGCGAATATAGGCGAAAGTTTACTTTCTTTTACTCGCTTTTGAAACTCTTCATATTCAGAATCTGGAATCATACGCTCTTGCCACATACGAGGGCTTCCCGTGAAGACCTGAAAGGTATCACAGGTTAGATTAAGAGCACGATTAATTGCTAAATAAAAAGCTTTGGCGATAGAAACATGAAATCCAACTTTCAAAGCTTAACACCTAAAATATCCCTATGGATGCAGAATGACTTTTTAATTGAGTTAGATAAACAAAAGAAAGCAATAATAATTAATTATTAGTATAATTATTGTCTGAAATAATTGAATAAATCTTGCGGAACGGTCAAATATTGCCACCGATAGGAGTTCATGGATTTATAGGTGTTTTTCTTGCTCGAAAAACTCGGGCACGAGTTAAAAGTAACCCTATAATTGTATATAATGGGCTATTTCTCGGTTTGATATGTGGTTCTATGCTACCAGACGTTGATCTTTTTATTCTGGTTCTTTCAGTTATTATAAGATTCTTGGTTCAGAAAGAAGACTTAGAATCAGCAATTAGAAATTCATTGCACCTCCATCGCTCTTTTACTCATTCCTTGATTTTCATTGGTATTGGAGCATTAATTCTGTTCTTTGTTGCGTATTTCATGAGACAAACAATTATAGCCTATACAACAGCAGGTATAGCAATAGGAATGGGAATTCACGCGATTTTAGACTTATATTATTTTACTTCCGTTGGGCTATTTTTTCCACTAGGTGGAAAGATCTTAATTTTTCCTTTTGATATTCATGAATCGGCTGAATCTCTTCAAAAATTAGTCGCAGGACCAGATATGTTTTTATTCGACGGAATATTCTATTACTATCTTTATCGCAAGCTCCAAAAGTATACAACGAATCTGTGGATTAAAAGGTTAAAATGGTTAGCGGGACTCGCGTCATTTCTCACTATTGTCTTTTTTCTTTTTGCCTTGACATCAGTAGCAATTGAGATTTACCTCGTAATTTTGTATATCTTTGGGATACCTTTTATGGTCTTGACGATGGTTTTGCCATTAATCATCCGAACAGAGCTTTTGGAAGCTATAATATGGGAGAATTAGAAAATAAAATATCTTCGGTAATTCTTGCAGGGGGGATGGCTTCTAGACTTCAACAAAAAGGTCACCCTTGGCAAGATAAAGCAATGTTAGAATTTAAGGGAAAATATTTACTGCAACATTCTCTCGAGGCTGTCTCCTCTTTTTCTTCTGAAATTATAATCATGACAATAGGGGCAGAAAGAGTGAATCGATATAGGAAATTTGTAAAAAAAGTTGCCCTCGAAAATGAAATCAAGATAAAGACAGATTTAGGTATTAATTGTACTGGTCCTCTTCGAGGAATCTTATCAGGATTAAAAAATTGTACCAATAATATATGTTTAGTTCTTCCAGTTGATCTACCTTCTCTTTCTCCACTACTTTTCAAGAGATTGATTAAGCTGAAAAATGAAGCGTCTCTTGCTGTTCCGATTTGGGGAGATGGAAGATTAGAACCACTTGTAGGTACGTATGATTTAAGGAAAATAGCATATATTACAGCGTTTTTACCATTTTTCTCGCGAGGAAGGGCAGATGATATTATTCGAGGGGCATTAGATTGCACTTTGGTATCAATAGAAAGGGATCTGGTGATTGATCAAAACCCTATGGAACTGTTTAGAAATATAAATCGTCCAGGTGGCTTGAAAGATCATCGGCCAACAGAAATCACTTTATCAGAAGGACAACAGTCACAAAAGATATCAAATATCAATTCAAAGAAAATATTAGATTTACTGGATATATATCGCCTAAAAAAGATCGCTGAAATCAATGAATTTGACTTACCCTTACCTGTTCTCTACGAAATGGCAGGATATTTAGATAAAGCGGTACCATTCTGGAAAGGAATAATTTGGGAACAAATCTTTAAGTGTACTGGTAAGAAAGAAGATGCGGAAAATACTTCTGAAGCTTTTTTGAAAGAAGCTCTTCAATGGAAAAAACGAGACATTAAGTTTTTACTCGTCCATACCCTTCAAGATGCTAGGAAATATGAAGAGAGACCTTCCCAACAAGAATATATTGATCGACAAATCGATCAATTAAAATTAGAAATGAAATTAGAACCAGGTTCCAAAAATAGTTAACTTAGACAATGACAATTTCTCCAGGAACCCTTCTAAATAGTTGGATCTCTCCAATATGCTTTGCGCCAGTTATAAATCGTAATAACCTCTCCATACCTATCCCCGCTCCAGCACTTGGAATCAATAATCCCTTTCTAGCAATTTCAAGAAAGCTATCGAATTTAGATGGATCAAGACCACCACTTTTGATTCTTGTTATAATTTTATCATACCGAAATTCCCTTTCTCCGCCAGATAAAGCCTCTCCATAACCTTCTGGGTAAATTAGATCATAGTTTCTAAATTCTCCCAGTTTTTTGGGATCTTCTCTGTCATAAAACTCCCTTTCAATACTTGTAACCCAAAAAGGTAAAGAATGATCCTTTGAAGCTTTTATTTCCCAATCAAGACCATATTCTGCTTCAAGTTCATAAGAGGTATATACCTTGAAAGATGTCAATGGAATTTCAATCGTCCTATCTAAAGTCTCGAGATCTTTACTATGCTTATCCATAATCTTTGTTAAGACCTCCTTAATTAACTCCTCCATGAGTCTCATAACATCCCTCATTGTACCATGAGCGATTTCGAAATCCATTTGAGTAAACTCAAAAAGATGCCTTCCTGTACTTCCACGAGATGTATCTTCTAATCTAATATTGGGACTCATTATGAAAATTTTATCCATTCCACCAAGGAGAGCTAATTGTTTATGGAAGATCATACTCTGCGTTAAAACCAGATTTTGGTCATAATATTTTATTTTAGGTTCCATTTTTACGCTAGTTTGAGGATCAGGACCTAAGGGATCTGTAATTTTAGAGGTTATTACCGGTAATAATTGTATGAAATCTTTTGAGATCATAAAATCTTCTATCGATTTTATTAGCGTTGTTTGAATCCTAAGTAATGATTTCATACCATTGTTAGTAATATGATGGATTATCTCATCGATCGAACTTGTCATTGTTAGATCATCTGGCAAAATGTAAAATGATAGTCTTAAATACTTATTTATTGCTACAAATATGAGCAAATTATAGTTAAAAAACGTTAAAAATAGAGTTTTATTTGACAAATTGCCATAATTTTATATTATTCTCCCTCTTAATGGATAAGAGCCTATTCGAGGATTTGCATATTATTAAGAGCAATTTAGAAAAAAAAAAGAGAAAAAAGTGATCCTTGTGGCTATTGTTGGAGATTTGTATAGAAACAGTTTTAACGATCATAATTCAGCAGTTCTGACCCACACAGATAATAATTAACTTTTTTTTCATCGATTACGTCGTTTTACGTTTTATCCGAGATCAGCAGGCTTCCTAGATCGATTCTCTACTGTTGTCGGTATTAATAGTTACAATTTCTGTTGCAATAGTCATTTGAATCTCTTTGTAATTCACCTCAATTTTAATAGCAGAAGAGAGGATTATATACTTTCGGATTGCAAAGAAAATGAGCAATAAAATATGAAAAAAGAGGGAATAACATAAATATATATTGCAAATTGCAACCATTGATGTCAATGAGAAAAACACGTATTGATAACACTGACAAAAAAATCTTATCTCTGTTAAAACAGGATGCTGATCTCTCTATGGAGAGGTTAAAGAATCTTCTTGATATAGAATATAATATTGAATTATCTCGCCAAGCTGTTCAATCAAGAGTCAAGAAATTAAAGGAAGAAGAAATTTTAGCAATCAAAGGAATTGTGAATCATAGTCAACTGGGTCAAAAAGTCTTAGCATTTATTCTAGTCTCATTCTTGCCCGGTAATCAATATTCTCAGCGCGAATTGGCTATGAAAATTGCAGAAATTTCAGGTGTCCATGGAGTTTGGATTATTAGCGGGGATTGGGACATCTTACTTAAAGTTCGCGGGAATTCAATGGAAGAAATTGGTAATTTGGTCATTGATAAACTCCGTATTCTTGAAGGGGTCGGGAAAACCATTACTTGTGCGTGTTTCAGCAGTATTAAGGAAGAATACTAAAAATGAGAGATTACAAGAAACTCATTGATTGATTAAATGCATTTACCAGCGGATTATCAAATGCTATTCCTTTTCAACATGTTGAAGTCGATATAAACTAACATATTCAAGAAGAAATGTTTTGGAATTGTGATCATTATGAAGCTAAATCCTCCATATAGTCGATTTATTATCTTTTCTGGTGGGGGTGGACTTGCTTTTAGAGAACAAACCATTAAATTAGTCGCTAGTAGAAATAATTTAGAAATAGAAGGGGTACCATCAAGTTTCGATGAAGAAACGGTCACTGTAGAGCTTGAAGAAACCGATGCAAAACTAGTTCAAATTGTGGTTAAGAAACCCGATCGTCGATTCGTAGAAGATGCCATGAGAAGAGAAAGAGAAGCAAGTGAAGGAATACTCTCTAAATCAGTTGATGTAAGAACAGAGCGACGAGAAGAACTTCTCCGAATCTGTGAAGGATTACGTGCCTATCGTTATGAAGACAGTTTCTCTCAATTACATGTCGTGGTCGACTCTGATAAAGAACAAATGGCAAAAATCAAGATAGCGTATTTTATAGATGATGGTGAGAGACTCTGGTGGACACCGAGCATCCAAGCAAATCTGTCTGAAAACGAGAAAGAAGCGCGTATTACAGGATCTATTCTTGTGGAAAACCATACAACACTTGATTTTGAGAATGTTGAACTCGGATTTGTTGAATTTGAAGGCGTAGGACGACAAACACCTGCCGTAGCTCCCTATGGTGCATCAGCACCATCAGCGGGGCTCCCACCGCCACCAGGTGCTGGAGCAGCACCATTAGTAGGTGGTCCCCCTTCTCCTCCAGGTGGACCTCCAATTCGATCTCAGCTTAGATCAGAAATAATGGGAGAGCTGAGGCGATTGAAATCAATAATGTAGGTGTACAAACATGAAGGCAAGCTTACCCGCTCTAAAAAAAATACGATTACCTTGGTTTGACGAAACAACAGTAATAGAAATTGAGAGAGAAATAAATGTTCAATATTCTGCACATTCGATATCTCAAGATAGTCTTCAACATAATACCCAACGCCGATACGTGTTCATTCTCCCCAAAGAACAAGAAATTCCTACTAGTGAAATGATTCTTAGAATTAAAGACATGCCTTTTCTTATAACTTCCACTCAAGGAAATATCGGAGAAAAACTCCCAACTGCGTGGGTTGTTGATCCAACGATTGTGATTGAAGATCGAATAGCAAAGAGGGAAAGAGGAAAAGAAACTGTGACTGTTGAAGATTTACCATATCCTAATAAACTTCAAGAAACTCGAGTTCGTGAGGATGTCCTCTCACGCAGGCTTATTCTCAAAAATGAACTAGGTAAAGATGTTAAGATTACTGTAAGGATTATTGAATCTGCAGATGTACAATTAGAGAATTCTAATCCTGAAGCAACACGAACTAAGAAACCTCGCTTTGAATGGGATATTAATCTACAGAAAGACACAGAAGAAAGTATTCTGTGCGATTATCGGATCCGTATTGAAAAAACCCGGCAGATTGACAAACCAAAGCCAACGACAGAGAAAGAATAAGAGAATTTTACTACTGTCGCTTTGAATGGATTTCCCTCATTTAATGCGATTTATGATCTATTACTGAAAAAAGAAAGACAACGATATGGGAAAAACGGAAAATATACACCATAAGTCTTCAATTATTTATTTATATATAAAGAGTTTTCTAGATTTGAAAAAATCATCCAATTCTTAGGAAGAAACTAAAACTGTCGAGCAACAAACACATTAACAAACGAGTAAAATGTGTTCAAAAAAGAAGGGAAGAAGGAAGAAACTTAGGTGGCAGGTTTAGGCGGATATTTGTAATTGAAGCACGAAACAGGACTGTTCCAACCAATATACTCAAAGAATTTATGGGAAGCTTCTACGGTGAGTCTTGCTCTGTAATAGCTGTCCTTTTTGGGAGTGATAGTTCTCCCATTTGCGTATTGGTGTTCGTATGCTGTAACTGGGACTGGTTCGATGCCACTATCCCCAATTGCTGTAGACAAAAGATCACAGAGTCGTTGAACGTCTGGTAAATCAAAGTTATCTGTACAAATCTCAACAAACCAATAGGTTGATGTTTCGCCATTTACCTTAGTGTAGTGTTGTTGCATTAATGATCCGTCTTCCAAGTAGAGATACAGAAGGAGACGTGGGGTAATGAAGAAGTCAGGGGGAAGAACTTTCATACGTTTCCTATCAGGGTAGACTGCTCTTTCTTCGGTTGTCAGATCGCGATAGTATTTCTCCTCTAGTTCTTTCAATTGTACACTGTAATTAGTGCTAACAACAGTGACAGATCGAGTATCATTGTCATTGAGGTTTGGGACTTGGGTTCTCGGATGGAGACTGTATAACCTGATGCTTCTGCAATCCGTACATTGAAGTGTAGAAGGTATTCTCTGCTTGTCCATTTTTGATTGATCTCAAAACCGGAAGTATTAACCCCAGAATGTATTGAACCATCGGCAGCTATACTCCCGTATAACAGTCCTCTATATTCAAAGGTAAAAGGGATATTGTAGCGTCTCGTGAGGTTCCTTATGTGATTTTGACGTACACCTTCTGTTCTAGTACGTGTTACAAAATCATTTCGTTTGATAATTTTCCTAATTGTACTGTGTGAACCTATATCAAAGACTTTGGCTGTTTCGCGTGTAGAATACCCGAAGACGAGATAGTAAATGCAAACATACAACTCATTAGGTGTGTTACTGAGGTTTAATCTTTTAGCATTGGAAATTATTGTCGTAGGATCAACTCTGATACTAAGCTCGGATAAGAAGTTTGCGATGATTGGTGGTAATAATCGGAGGAACTGGTAGAAGACCAGCAAAAACAGTTTATTCTGCCAAGGTTTGTCCGTGTCCAGTGTGATTCTTCCTAGTTCTCGTTCTTTTTTGTTGTCTGACATAACACTGTAACACCTGTCTTACTACCTGTGGCTTTATTTCCTCAAAGAAACCAGCAACCTGCTTTTTCTCGAATTTTGTACCACAGGTAGTGGACTACTAGTATAATGTACTATCAGTTTATATATAAACAAGAAAATTACCGGAAAAAAGCGGGAGTGAAAGAAAAGGGAAACCATTTGTCAGCAAAGAATAAGTGCACTTTAGTTTCATTGGCTTATTATGACATTGGTTGATTACGTTAGGCATGGTGAAAGTAAGGCAAACATCACCAAAGAGTTCTCTTATAAGTTGGTTGACTATCCTTTAACTTCTAAAGGTAAGCTTCAAGCTCAACAGACAGGAGATTACTTTAAAAACAAGGAAATCCATAAGATTTTCTCTTCACCATTAAAAAGAGCCATTGAAACAGCGGTAATTATTGCGAGCTGTCTCAATCTCGACATCAATATCATAGAGAATTTTCGAGAAATCAATGTGGGTTCATTAGAGGGGAAGCCTGTTAACAAAAAAAACTGGGATATTTATTTCTCCATTATCAATGATTGGTATAATGGAAATCATAGATCACAATTTCCAAAGGGGGAAGATTATGATATGTTACTCATTAGAATGTTAAAAGGACTTAAACAAGCAGTACAGAAGAACGTTAACGAAAAAATCATTATTGTGGGACATGGAGGAATCTTCAAAGTAGTTCTCAAAACCATCTGCCATAATGTTAACATCTATGAATTAAAAGAGAAAGAAATCCCTAATTGTTCAATAACCAAGCTAAAAATCACTATTAACAACGAAAAGTTAAAATGTAAATTGTTAGAATGGAATATGGTATCTCATCTTCATGGAGAGGCAGCAAAATTAATTTCGGGGCTCCCCGCGCTTAATGATGAAGATTTCTAATCTGATATTCTATTTCTTAGAAAAAAATAAAAATATGGCGGATTCATTTAAATTTATGTCAAAAATAACTGTTTTGGGTGGTTGTGGGGTGGTTGGTAGTGTTGCTGTTGGCTCTCTTGTGAACTTGCCTGATTTCTCGGATGTTGTCATTGGAGATATTAATGTCAAAAAAGCTCGTGAAATTATTAGGAAAATAGGGTCAAAAAAGCTTTCAGCAGTAAGGGTTGATGCATTAGATCCAGATAGCATTAAAAATGCCATTAAGGATTCGGATGTTGTCTTGAATTGTATTGGTCCATATTACAAGTATGGTCCCCCAATTCTAAAAGCAGTGATAGAAACAGGAACGAACTATGTTGATATATGTGACGATGTCGATGCTACGCGTGAAATCCTCGAAATGGATACTGCTGCGAAACAAGCAGACATTTGTGCATTAATTGGTATGGGGAGCTCCCCTGGTGTTACGAATCTGCTTGCGAAATTTGCCGCTGACCAATTGCTTGATGAAGTTGATTCTATCGATCTCTACCATGCACATGGTGGGGAGCCTTTTGAAGGGCAGGGTGTAATTGGGCATCGAATTCACTCAATGCTCATTGATATTCCAGTATTTATAGATGGTGAATTCAAAACAGCCCAGTTTTTTGGAGAAGAGGGGAAAGCTTTAGAAGAAGAAGTAGATTTCATTAAATTAGGGAGATATAAGGTTCACCCGTATCCTCATCCAGAAATTATCACATTACCAAAGTATATCAAAGGTTTGAAACGTGTGACAAACAAAGGAACGGTGTTACCACCAGAATATTTCCAAAAAATTATTGATATTGTCAAATTGGGTCTTATTGATGAAAAGCCATTAAATGTCCATGGAAAAAAGATTTCTCCCTTCGATTTTGCGATTGCTTATATTATAGATCAAAGAGAGAAAATTTTGAAGGAAACAAATTTTGGTAGCCAAAGAGGGTGTGTAAAAATTGTTGTTAAAGGTAAAAAAGGAGCAAAATCTCATCAATTTATATTCTCTCTTGCATCAGAAGATCAAGCTATGGGCGAAGGAACAGGAATTCCCGCAGCGCTTGCAGCGGCACTAATGAAACGAGGCATGATTAAAGGAAAAGGGGTGCTACCCCCTGAAGCATGTATTAATCCATTACATTTTCTGAGCATTATGCAAGAATTCCTTGGTCTTGAAAAGGTTAGTGGTAAGGGGTCTCCACTTTTTATTGAATCGATTGATGACAAAGGCAATGTAGAGAAAATAACTCTATGATTTCGGGTTTTAAAAATGAGAGACTTTAAAGATAGAAAAGAGCAGAAGTACATTTTAGCGATTGATCATGGCACTAGTGGTGTGAAAGCTGCAATAGCTTCTGTGTATGGCGAAACTCTAGATTTTGTGCTTGAAAAAACGCCGGTCTATCTTAAAGAAAATGGTGGTGCAGAACAAGATCCCGAAGAATGGTGGCAAGCCCTCTTAACATCCTCAAAAAGGCTTATTGACAAAGAACTTATACCTGTAGAAGATATTGTGGCAATATGTTGTTCAAGTCAATGGTCAGGAACCGTAGCTGTCGATGTTGATGGTAACCATTTAATGAACGCGATTATATGGATGGACGCACGAGGGGCGCCATATGTAAAGAAGCTAATGAGCGGATTTCTTAACATTTCGGGTTATTCCATTTTTAAAATTCCTAGATGGATTTGGAAGGCAGGAGGTGCCCCAACATTAGGTGGGAAAGATCCAATTGCGCATATTTTATATTTAAAGAACGAATTGCCAGAAATATATGACAATACATACAAGTTTCTTGAGTGCAAGGATTTTCTCAATCTCAAGCTTACAGGGAAATTTGTATCTTCATTTGATTCAATTACACTCCATTGGGTAACTAATACCAGAAACATCAACAATGTTCATTATGATAAATTCTTGATCAAACAACTAAAAATTGATGTAAACAAATTACCTAAATTAAGGCAGGCAATTGATATTTTGGGGGAAATATCTAATAATGTAGCAGATGAGATTGGAATAAATAGAGATGTAAAAATAGTCACTGGTTCGGCGGATGTTCCATCAGCAGTAATTGGTTCTGGAGCTGTAAAAGATTTTCAGGGACATATTTATATTGGCTCCAGCTCATGGATTTCTAGCATCGTCCCTTATAAAAAAACGGATATTTCGCATAACATGGCTTCTGTACCATCTCCCATCCCAGGTAAGTATTTTATTGCTAATGAACAAGAAAGTGCGGGAATGTGCCTTTCATTTCTACAGGATAACGTCTTCAAAGATGATTATCCAGATATCTACAAAAAATTTGATGAGATTGTGGAGCAAGTGCCTGCAGGAAGTGGAAAAGTAATCTTTACTCCTTGGTTGTATGGGGAGAGGACTCCAATTGAAGATCATACTGCGCGAGGAGGACTCCATAACCTATCTTTAACCACGAAAAAAGAACATCTCATTAGAGCGGTTTTTGAAGGTGTGGCTTATAACAGTCGTTGGTTGTTAAAATATGTTGATGCTTTCATCAAAAGAAAATTGGAACCCCTTAATATTATAGGTGGTGGTGCTCAATCTGATGTTTGGTGTCAGATTTACGCTGATGTCCTAAACCGTGTAATAAGACAAGTGCAAAACCCAATCCAAGCCAACGCAAAAGGTGCAGCATTTCTAGCTTCTGTTGCGTTGGGATATATCACGTTTAATGACATTCCAAAGTTAATTCAGTTCAAAAAGATCTATCATCCAAATCCAAATCACAGGAAAATTTATGACCGATTGTTTAAAGAATTCTTATTGATATATAAGAATAACAAAGCAATGTACCAGCGTTTACATAATTTTGAGAGTTAATTTAGATTTTTGAAAGTTAGGTTGGAGAGTTATTACAGAATGACAGGTCTAGACAAAGGGATTAAAAATGAACTCTGTGAGGTTATGAAAGAGCTGTACTCGCAGGGGCTCCTGACAGATATTGGAGGAAACTTAAGTCGCCGCTCCCAAGACCAGGTATCAATTTGGATCACACCAATGGGAGTCAGAAAGAATCGAGTTAACCCAGAAGATTTAGTTAGAATCTCTCTAGATGGAACTATCCTAGAGAGAGTTAAAGAACAATTACGCCCATCTATAGAATCAAAGCTCCATCTGGCAATATATGAGGAAGAAGAAGATTATAACGCGGTAATTCACTCCCATGGTCCTTATTCAACGGCGTTTTCCATTGCACCTGTTGACATTCCTCCATTGACTCATGAACTACAGATGCTTGTACCTGACTTGAATGAAGTCTTTGTTCCCTATGCTCCCTCGGGTTCAGAAGAATTGGCTGCAGGTGTTGCAGAGGTGATTACCGATGCTGGAATCGCAATCATGCAAAATCATGGCTTAATCGCCGCAGCTAGCTCATTAGAACATGCATTCATACTCACACGTGCGGTTGAGGATACTATACGTGTTTTTTGTATCGCTCGACAACTAGGGGGACAACTCTCGGTGTATCCAGAATAAATTTGACATATTTTGCAAACAAGTTTTAGATCCTAAACCAGATGCATTCATAACCCCAGTAACGAGGCTATGTTCTCACCAAGGATCTGTTGCTTTTCAGTTTGAGAAATTGGTAATTTTTGTACCCGTTCTATTGCATTTTTCTGAGTACCTGCTGTTGGTGCACCTGTAGCAAAAATTACCCTATCAGCCCCCACAATTGAATTAGCCTTTAATATCATCTTTTTCGTAACAGCAAAGATAGGAGAAATTTCGAAATAGACATTTGACTTAGTTTCAGTTTCACGAAGCAGACGAAACCATCTTTTTCCTCCCATGTGACCTACAATCACAGGATGATCTTCACATACTTCAAGGAAATCTAAAAATTCGTTCACTCTTGCCCTATAGCCTAAATCAAGAAGTAAAGGTACTTTTTTGGTTCGAGCATAGTCTACAACTCGTAATACATTCTGAGAAGCTAGTAATAAACGGTGGAGAAATAAATGAAGTTTAATCCCTCGTGGACGATCTGCTTCCTGGGAACTAAAGCATTTATTGAGCTCGGAAAGAAAGTTAGGAGCGTCAGGATTTATCCATGCAAATCTCACTAAACGTTTAGGATAAGCTAGAACAGCTGATTCAGTACTAGAATTATCGGGGCTTGAGGAGTAATTTCTCCTCATTCGCTTGCTATCATTTATACGATATAATAAGGCTGAGAAAGGACGGCTAGAAGCAATTCTCATGGCAATAATAGGCGGATAATGTGGGGTTTTTTCATTCGAGTACAATGACGGCGTAATAATCGAATAAGCGATTTCAAAATCATCCATCGTGGAGATTAAAGTCTGAATGTCTGCGAAATCATTACTCAAATGTATTTTGGCGTCAATGATCATCCTTGAGACTCCAGAGGAGCGATTATGATATTATAAATCCTCTATTTCGTATATTCCACGGATGCAACTCTTAATGGATTTTTTTCTATTCTTTCTTAGCTTTTATCTCTCTAATAAAAGAACATATTTTACCTTTCTTCTTACTATAATCTACGTTTCTACATGAATTACCGCCCGACGAACACTTTGAACACCGGGCACTTGCCGAAATCGCTTTTCTACAGAGGTCACCAGTTCTTCCGAGCCTCTGACTGCGATTAAATCTGAACAAAGGTTATCGTCTAGGTGGAGATGAAAGGAAGCAAGAGTTTTTATAGAATCCATGTGAAGATGCTGAATATGTACAACTTGGGCTAAATCTGCCTCATCGTGGTCATAAATAACGACAATTATGGCGATCACAGTAACTTCAGTAACTTCTTCACTAACAAACGATTCAAGAAGATCTCTGATAGCATTGGAACGATTGGGATAGGCTCTCCGTTTCCATTCTTTCTCAAATTTTTCATAAAGGGGAGGGGAGACGGAAAAAGAGACAATCTTACGTTCACCTTTATCTTCCTTTTCATTAGACATTATTAAGAATCCTCTTCTGAATGTGAATAACCTTTAATACAACCTTTAAAAAGAGTGTATTAATTCGTTTATATAATAAAATCTTTCATAGTGATTAGAAATGCATATCCCAGATGGGTTTCTTTCTTTACCAATTATTATTGTAACATGGATCATAGCCATTGGCTTTGTAGTTTATTCTCTCCACCAATTACGAGAAATAGATGAAAAACAATTGTCATACATGGCAGTTTTGGGAGCAGTTGTCTTTGGGGCTCAAATGTTGAATTTTCCTGTTGCATCAGGGACATCAGGTCATTTAGGTGGTGCGGTACTAATTGCAGCGATTGTAGGACCTTGGGCAAGTATCCTCACTATGACTGTTATTCTTACGATTCAATGTCTTGTTTTTGCAGATGGTGGAATACTTGCATTAGGAGCCAATATCACAAATATGGGAGTCATAGGTGCACTTATTGGCTACACAATATTTGATACATTTCGTAAATTCATTAAAAATGACACAGGTTTTTGGATAGGTAGTTTTCTAGGCGCTAGCATTGCTGTATTAGTATCAGCAGTTTGTGCGGCAATAGAGATCGGTTTATCAGGAACAGTAGATCTTACTGCAGCAATTATTATGATGGCGATTTGGCACGTCATTATTGGGGTTGGTGAAGGCATAATCACAGCAAGTGTTCTTGCTTATTTGAAAACCATTGAATTTGATCTACAAACTTTCTCAAGTTGGAAAGCAATGAGTGTATAAGATGGTCTCACAAAAAACTCTAATTGGATTAGGGATTTTACTGATTCTTATTACTATCCTATCAATTTTTGCGTCTACCCATCCTGATGGCTTAGAATTCGTAGCTGAAGAAGAAGGATTCTTAGGTGATGCTAAAGAAATCTGGGAAGGGTCACCATTCCCCGATTATGAGATTGGAGAGCTTAAAGAACTAGGTACAATATTTTCAGCAATAGCAGGGATGATTCTTGTTGCAGGGATTTTTGTTATTCCAGCAGTATTAATTTCAAAAAAGAATGAAAAAACAACCACCAACACAATTGAATCATAAAAATTGTTAAAGCTGTAACTCTGAGGATACATGGGTTGGTTTCAACGAAGGGATTTTTTAGAATTGATTCTAAGGCTAAATTTCTCTCAGTCATTATTATGGATGCCTTTGTAGCCCTAACAGTCGAACAACAGCAAATTCTTCATTTTTCACTAATTTTTCTTGTTTTTTTGCTAGCTTTTCGACCAAAGAAAAGTATCGTGAAAAAAATATTGCCATTGCTCCCACTAATGTTTTCTCTTGCCTTTCTCGCGATTTTAAGAAGTGAAGAAGTCATTAAATATTCAAACGGTATCCAATCATCATTTTTTACACGTGAAGAATTTGCTATTTTCCTTTTTCTAAAAGCTTTATTAGCTGCTTGTTTTGTATTGACATTAATTGAGTCAGAAGAATCTTTCATAGAAATTGTATATGTTTTAGAGGATTTACATTTTCCTAGAATTCTTTCCTCTCTGCTTTTTCTTACTTGGCAACAAATCGCTATTATCAAGAGAGACATTATTAGGATTTTAGATGCACAATATGCCCGAGCATATGGAAAATCACGATGGTTCAATTTGGGATCCCTAAAAATAATTGGTTTCACCATTGGGAGTTTATTAGCTAGAACTTTCAAACGTTCAGAAGCAATTGCAGATATGCTCACATCAAGAGGTTTTAATGGAAGATTTCCTCATGACCCCAAAAAATTTACTCCTTTAGGCATAAGTTTCCTCATCCTGAGTTTATTAGCTGCTTTTATAGCATATTAGGTAGTGATTGAATTGTTCGCAGTGAAAATCAGAAATCTTGATTTTTCTTATACCTCTCAGATACGAGTACTTCAGCAACTTTCCCTTGACATTGAAGAAGGAGGTTATGTAGCCTTAGCAGGTAAAAATGGCTCAGGAAAAACTACTCTTTTGAAACACCTGAATGGATTAATCCTGCCATCTAATGAATCAGAGATAGAAATATTTGGAAATCGTCTAAAAAAGGACACACGAAAAGTTATTCAAAAGTTGGTAGGAGTAGTAGCTCAAAATCCCGACGATCAAGTGTTTTTTCCTATAGTAAAAGATGATGTAGCCTTTGGACCAAGAAATCAAGGAAAAAGCGGGGAAGAAGTTGAAAAACTCGTGGAAGAAGCTCTCCAAGCAACTGGAGTGTCCCACTTAAAAGATAGAATCACCACCAAACTATCATTTGGAGAGAAAAAACGAGTTGCGATTAGTGGTGTTATCGCTATGAAGCCACAATTATTAATTCTAGATGAACCAACGTTGGGGATCGATCCGTGGGGAATTCCAGAACTTTTAGACCTTATTGAACATATACGAGAGGGAAGAACCATACTTGTTGCAACACATGATCCCAGTTTAATGAAACGAGTCGATAACATTGCATACCTCGCAAATGGAAGAATCCAATCCATTTACCCAACTTTCGAGGAATTTGTAACAAAAACAGGTATAATATTGAGTTAGGTAATTGCATGCCTTAGTAACTAGATTTTTTCAAATAAACGAATTAATTTTTCGTTCTTTCTACAACCTTTTACTCTTTTTTATTCGAGTATGTGTATAAGAATTAATCTCTGGGTGTTTCAGCTGTTAATAATAGAGGTTTGTCACCTATAACGGATGAAAAAATGCTTCCATTAATGGAAATACCTGCCTCCTTTATGAATTCTTCTCCATCTTACTGAAAATCAACCTAATAGAAACTAAAAAAGGCGTGATGGTATTGAAAAAATCCCAACAATTCTTCTTCATCAATATGTTATGTCTGCTTCTAATTGCAACTATTCCTCACGTTTCTGGTGATAGCACTTCTTTTGAACTAGAACTGATTAAGATTAGTGAAATACAAACGGGTGGTGTAGCAATAGATATTCAGATCATAAATGATACCTTATATGTAGCAGATCACCTTGGTCTGTTGATTTACAATGTTTCTAACCCCAATCATCCTCAAAAGATAGGAGAAAAATTAGATACTGGAACCAGTCATGGTATTCATGTAAAAGGAAATTTTGCTTTCGTTGCTGACCTTGATGATGGTTTAGAGGTGTATGATATTTCTGATCCTAGGAATCCACAAAAAATCGCTACTTATTTCAATGGGAGAGATGTCACAGACCTATTTGTACAAGATTCATTTTGTTATGCTTCAGTAGATGAGTCAGAATTTGCAGTGCTTTATGTTAGTGATCCAACTAACATTACAAAAGTCGGTCATTATGATATAGTTTCTGGCATTAATATCTGCTGTATTAACAATACTGCATTCGTGGCCGATTATACTGCAGGTTTATTAATTCTAGATATTAGTAACGCCAGTAATCCTCAGTTAATAGGAATGTATAACGATGGAGATATTGTAAGGGGTATTGATGTTGAGGATAATATTGTATACGCCTCATGTGGGACTGATGGCGGATTTAAAACTATAGATGCAAATGATCCGTCAAATCCTGTTCTAAGAGGTGAATACCAGAATATTAGCAGGGGGATTGGAGTCGTTAAAAAGGACGATTATGTTTTTGTTTGTGATTATGATGAAGGGTTGAAAATTCTGGACGTTAAAAACCCACTTAATCCCACCTTGTGTGGTTCATACAGCGGTAATAGGATCTTTGGTGTAAATGTAGTCAAAGAGTATGCCTATTTGCTACAAAGTGGTGGTATTATTCAAATAATTCAGATAAAGAATCTCCCATCTTCTACTTCTTCTTCAACTGCACTTGAATCCTCTACTTCTTCTTCAACTGCACTTGAGTCTTCTAGTTCTTCTTCTACTGCGTTTGGGTTTGAGTTGGTCTATTTTATTATAGGCCTTGGAATAATTGCTCTATTACAAAAAAATGAAAAATATAGGAGGATTTAGTAGTTAGACTTTTTCTAATACACGAAATAAATCATTTAAAAAACTCATAGATATTCCTTTCTTATAAATAAGAAGATTTCCTTTGGTATCCAACCGAAGAGAAACAGATATACCGAGCTGGCTTGAAACAACATAACTTACAGCATTCCATACTTCAGCATTCTTCAGAGAACGATGAAAAAAAGGCTGATCCTGTAGTTGAGGATGTTGCATGTTTAATTCGGGCATGATACTTTTTCCTATCTTCACACGCTTAAATACGGCACGAGTTAAATTTGCTGAGGGGAATAAAGGATCTCGCTCAAGCGCCAGGTCCATGAGGCGTATAAACTGTTCTTTAGAGAATACACGCCTTTTTACTGCTGTAGGAGAACCAAAAAGAGTTCTTGATAGGGACTCCAGAATGATGATGAGAAATGGAGCCCATGGCACATCAGGCACATAAATGAAAGAGGTGTCTGTTCTCCACCATAAAGGAGTTGTATAGGGAATCCAAGTGGTTTGAAAGCTTCTATTGTCCCTTTGTATTACTCGAACCCGTTGTTGAAACTCATAAGATAAAAGAAAACCGGTAAGATCTTTTTCATTAAATTGAGTATCTTTTACGATCTTAAAATCACGAATCCGTTTAAATTTAGACGCTAAAGCCTTGATACGCCGCGCATCTCCCAGCTGTTCATAGTAGGAAGAGAGTGAACTCAACGAAATCTGTTGTACTTTCTCTATCACATCTGAAAAACTAAGAGGACGTTCAAAAACACAACATTTTATGCCACGCAAGGTTCAATGCTCCTGAGAAGACAGGTGCCAAATATTTTCAGTCCTATTAGCTAGGAATGTAAGTTTTCACAATTTTTGCTGAGGATTGTCTTTATGCTGCCTTATTTGTAGAATGTCAAAAGGACTTGTATTTATCTTAACAATAAATAATCTCTTCTTTAAACAAATTGATGAGATATTAAGAAGATGAGCGAAGTAGACTATAAGTACTTGAAAAACTATTAGAAGATTCGTAAAATAACGAAGAAGGTTTCACCAATCATCATTCATTGTTTTTAGTTACTAACTAATTGTACTTCAGTTGCGGGAGCTTACCACGACTACTAACAGCAGGGTTGCCACAATTATTATATTTCTTTAGTCTAGATACAACTTAATACTTGTCACAGGATAATAAAACGGATAATTACTATGACTCCAACTGTTATGAGAAGAATGAGAAGTCCAGATAAAATCAGCGTGTGTTCTACTGTTCTATCATCCGTTGTGGGTCTAGCTCTGGTCTTCGGATTACTTAAGTGACATTCCCCGCACTGACCTGGTGCTGGATTATAGTTATCTGTTTTTGATCCAGTACTGTGACAACCAGGGTTATCACAGTATTCAGTCATATTTACTGCTTGGTGATCAACAAAGCGGTAATCACTGCTTGCACCATGACAATTTGAATCATTACAGTATAAATATCTTGTTCCATCGGGCACGTTGTGATGGAGGAAATTTACATTTCCAGCAAGTAAAGTTGTGTTTGGTAGTACTGCAAATGTTCCATTATGACAGTCCTCACAATGAGTAGCGGTTATTGGTTGTATGTGGCAATCCGTACAATTCTCTGGTGTCTGAGGAGCGGCTTTTGGAGAAGAAACATCAAAAGGAACGAAGTGACCGTTGAAAATAACAGGTGTAAACAGAAAACTAAAAACGAGTATGGGTATTATAAACCAGATTAATAGCAATAGCCTTTTCTGAGAATTATTAAGGGCATGAAATGATTTTTCATCACTATTAATGGCATTATTTCTATCCTTCTGGTCATTCACAGGAATTAACACCTTTAATTTAATGTTGTTAACATTTTAGATTCTATTATTTAGTTATTATTTGTGACTTCTATACAGAAAATTACCTTTTTATTGTAATGAAAAAAAGGTTTAAATGTTAAACTATGTAACATTATCGCATAGTACCTAGGGGTAATTCGCTTGGTTTCTCAGGAACAATTAAAACAGACGATTATTGCCAACAAAAAGAGAATCTTCATTATGAGCTGGTTCGTAATTCTCCCATTATTGATTGGAACCTTCTTCATTTTGCAACCAGGACCAGAAACAACAGAACCAGAAGGTCCAGTAGATTCAGTTCATCCAGAGCCTATCTATTTCCATAATAGAGCTCCTTCTGACGTTGGGGACGTAAACTGTTCAAGTTGTCACTTGACTGAGATAACAGCTGGTAGCTGTGAAGGATGTCATACACCCAATGTTACAATCTACTCAGCAGTCTTAAGTGCAAACGTATCATTTCCACACCACAACTCTTCAAGCGGACTTGGTTATGGCTGTGAAGCTGCTGCCTGTCATAACGCTGGTAGTGATTTAAGAACAATCGATACACCAGAGGGTAACCACACATACTGTAGTGATGCCTGCCATTCCTACTTCCATGATCCCCCAGGTGGTAGAAGAGCCCGTAGTACCTCGACAGATGAATCAAGTTCAGAAATTCTTGAATTTCTGATTAGTGTCCTGTCCATCCCTGTTATTATAGCACTTTTTTTGTTTAGGACTTTTGTATAAACGAAATTTGACTTGAACCCAGTATATTGGACAATATTTTCTTTTTTTCTTTTTATCTATAAAATAGAGGTCAGTTGTAAGAGTCATATTAGCTGTCTTAGATTCTATAAATTAATGCAAATAGATCGGTAGTTGTCATTTAGTTAATAACTAATGGCTATAGGAATCTAAATTGTTATCATTTTTATATTTATTAAGCCTACGCAGAACGTAAAATGGTAAAGACATAGTTCTACGGTTTTTCTTTGTTATTTTAATGTCGGGTGTGAAATCATATAAAGAGAACAGTTCCTGTGATTTTTTACTCTCTACTACTACTACATTCTTTCACCTTGTTTTGATCTTTGGGCAATAGTATCCCTAAACCACAATGTTGAACTTGGGAGCAGCTCGATCGAACTCCTTGCTGTATGTCTCGTACCTGATCTTGACATAGACCTGATCCATGCCTTTCAGATGATGGTTTAGGTGAAACCTTCTTAAATAATCACGCATTCCATTTTCAGCAGCATATGTATCCCAAGAAGTTCTCAATTGATGTGGTGTAATGGCACCATTTTTGATGAGCTTTTCTAGTAATGCAATCTCCCTTTCCAAACGAGGAGAAACAGGTTTACCTTTATTTAGCTTCATTTTTCTCCTCTTTTTGTAACTTGGGAGTAATTTATCCTTTAAATATTTAAAATGTTGTTTTGTTAATTCAGGTAAAAATGAAGCAGAACGATAAGGAAAAACGAATTGTGAAAGAACAGGATCGTTCTCTATTTCAGGATGGAATTTCTTTCGGTAATCTAACCATAGTTTTAAAGCATAAATGGTTTTTTCATCAAGCATAATAAATTTTTGAGGTTTTTTATGTTTATTCCCCTTACGCTTGACATTTATTAAGCATCTACGTTCGATTGCAGTGGATTTAATGGAACTAGGGCATAGGATTTGCGATTGCAGTGGATGGCGTTAAAAATGCTTTTGAGGAGTTAGTTAAAACAGGCACCATAAGCACACCATGGATGGGAATAGTCGGAGTTTCTCTAAATCCAGGGTTGGCTTCTTATTATCGGCTGTCTATCAAAAAGGGTGCATTAACTGTGCAAGTACCACGAGGGCCCGCATCAAAGGCAGGTATTAAATCTGGAGATGTTATTGTTGCGATGGATGATGCCCCGATAAGCAATATGGAAGAACTTCGTCAAAAAATCATGGAAAAAAATGTGGGAGAAGTCTTAAAATTAAGAGTTTACTGACAGCAGAAGTATTTTGAGACATATATCGACCTTCAAACAGCTCCATAGTTGAGATAGACTCTTAACTGCCCAAAAGTATGGATGAAAAAGAATAAAATTATATACAACACTATTACGGATAAAAAGAGAGCTTATTAAAGATTAAAAATCCGTTTACCACTTTTCCGTGGAGAAATAGAAGAGGTAAAATGATGCAGTTTAAGTACGAAATGAAGTCATCATCAGAAACTGGTCCACCTTATAATTGGTTTATATTTCGGAAAAATGATTTATTGGTTCAATTGATAGATGAGTCAGCCACACTCCCGCTTATAAAAGAGATCACGGATTTAAAGCTAACCGCAATTCAAACACGTTATTTTGGAGTACTAAATGGTTACCCCTGCTATTTCGTAGAAGTTCCTCTAGAAAGTAATCCACCCGAAAATATGGATTTCTTAAGTCTGAGAAGATTATACGGTTTGTTAGCAGATAGTCTGCTTTGGATTGCAGGACGAGCCTTTCAATTCATGAATTGGGATAGACAAACGCAATATTGTGGACGATGCGGTACTCTAACGGAAATCAATCTCGAAGAACGGGTAAAGATGTGTCCTCAATGCGGTCTCCTTAATTTTCCTCGAATTTCACCTGCTATCATCGTAGGTGTCTTGAAAGATGATAAAATTCTCCTAGCCAATGGAACCCGCTTCCGTTCAAATATCTTTAGCGTCCTTGCTGGGTTCGTTGAACCAGGAGAGACGTTGGAAGAATGTGTACGAAGGGAAGTCAAAGAAGAGGTTGGAATCGAGGTTAAGAATGTCCGCTATTTCGGAAGCCAGGCTTGGCCTTTTCCTGACTCTCTGATGATTGGATTTCTTGCGGATTACGCAAAAGGAACAATTACGATTGATAAAACGGAAATTAATGAAGCGGGATGGTTTACAGCAAATAACCTCCCGCTAATACCAGGGAAAATCAGTATTGCTCGAAGAATTATAGATTGGTTTACAGAGAACTCGGTCTAGCATCTGAGTCCTGTTCTGATTCAAAGAAGTCGTTAGATAAAATATTGGATTCCGTTTTAAATGCTATGAGTGGAAAGTGCCTCAAATGAAATTAAGAAACATATAAAATTCAGAAGATAGATAATAATTACGGTTTTAATCCAGGTACTAATTTTTAGAGCATCTTCAGGATAAGGTCTGCCAACCACCCATGCTATCCCAAGAAAGAAAGCAAATGCTATTGGTAGATATAGTATCCAAAACTGAAAAAGGAAGACTATCACAGGCTCTGGAATAACTATTTGGTCAACGATAAGAACAGTGACTGTAAAAATAGGGACAGTAGTAATACACACACCTAAAATCATTACAATTTCCATTTTTTCATTCTTTTCAAAGTTAGAGAGAAAAAACGCCTGTTTTGACGCCCTTAGTACTCCAGGACTAACATTAAAGAGACAGGCGATCACAGACCAAATTGCTAGGGAATTACCAATAATCTCGAAAGGGTGATTGTAAGTGGAATTGTGGCCTAATTCCATATTTTCATAACCGTTGAGGATATATGCGAAATTACTCGAAAAAACTGCAGTAATCAATCCAGCAAGATGATCTAAACGAACGAAAAAAAGATAAATTGCGCTAACTAAAGTAAGAATGAATAGGACAAGATAAAATACAATAATTAATGTCTCTCTGTGTTTATATCTATCATCAGAAAGAATAAATACCAAAAAAACTAATCCACTCGCAATAAAAATCGTAGGGGTAGTTAATAATGGAATCCAAGACCATTTCCTATTATCTAACCAAGATGAATCTAAAGAGGTATGCAAAATATCACTTCTCATTCCCGAAAGGAAACTACCTTATATTTCTAGTATCATTATAAAAAATTAACTTATCCTTTTTTACTAGCTCATGTTTGTAGATATTTTCTTTTGACGGCATCTTGAATGAGTCCCCGAGCAAAATACCAAAGGGTCTTTGATCCATCGTTAATATGGCTGTTTCGAGCGAGTACTCGCTCACTAGTTACACCATGTTCCTGCCACGATTTTCCTTGGGTGTAATAATTGTGAAGTAGAGGCATCAAACGATCGAGGGCTGCTGCAAATCTAGCTTCCGCTGTAATACGTTCTTCAAATTCGTTCCAAAGGTCATGGAATTCCTCTGCCTGTTTTTCGGGTAATAAGGCAAAAATTCTATTTGCAGCCTTGTGCTCCCGCTCCATTCTATCAAGGTCTTCAGTTTCATCGTAACAGAAAGTATCTCCAGCATCAATTTCGACGATATCATGGATAAGTAACATTTTGAGAACATGAAACAGGTCTATTGACTCATTAGAATGCTCGTTAAGGAGAATTGCCATCAAAGCTAAATGCCAAGAATGTTCAGCTGAGTTTTCTTTTCTGTCAGCATTGACAAGATATGTTCGCCTATAAACCTCTTTCAGTTTATCTAATTCGATAATAAAGCGGATTTGGTTGTTTAAAGGGTTTATTTCCACTATTTCCACTCCTGTACTATTCAACTCTTCTTTTAACGTTCTTTTCATTTCGGACTGGAATTAACTCGTGACACTTAGGACATTCATTTGTCTCGGTAAGATGGTTATCAAGCACTTCAAAAACAGAACGGCGAATTAAACGTTTACTGCATGAGGGGCAGTAAGTATCTTCAAAAGGATGACCAGAAACATTACCGATATAGGCAAACTTCAGTCCTTCTTCCATTCCGATCTGACGAGCGAGTTCTAGTGTCTTAACAGGAGTCGCGGGTTGGTTAAACTGATAATCAGGATGATATCGGGTAAAATGGAGAGGGATATTCTCACCAAGATCTTTTCGAACCCGTTGAGCAATTTCACGAAGAGAATTCTCGTCATCGTTGATGGAGGGAACAACGAGAGTTACTACTTCACACCAGATATTACTTTGCAACGCATGTTTGAGATTCGCCCAAACATGATCTACATTTGCTTTACAGTACTTTTGGACAGCTTCACCCGCGCCTTTCACAGTTACCGTCATTCCTGTCATCCCCACATCTAACAACGCTTGAAGAGCTTCTTTGGTCATATAACCATTGGTTACAAACATACAGTAGAGATTATGCTTGTGAGCTAATTTGAACACGTCTAAAGCATATTCTAAAAGCATTGTAGGTTCATTAAAGGAGATTGATATCCCTTCTACTTGTCGTCGTAGACTAAAATCAAGGAGCTCGCTCGGGGAAGTGTATTGTTTGTGTTGAGCATTGGGAGAACGCTTTGACAAATGCCAATTTTGACAATAAGGACAAGTGAAGTTACAGCCATTTGTTCCAACTGTAGTAGCAAAAGATCCAGGAAAATAGTGAAATAAGGGTTTCTTTTCAATAGGATTAACACTTAGTGCTTGAATATCACCATATACAAGAGTATATAATTTACCATCAATATTTTGACGAGTATTACAGAATCCAATTTCCCCGGAGGCGAGTGTACAGTGCCTATGACACACATCACATCGCACTTTATCGTCAGGCAACGCCTTAAACGCAAAAGCAGGACGCGTAGTTTCAGTTAATGACATATTCATGCTTCTTATATGTTAATGTTTAATGCAGATTTTTTAGTATAATGGTCTTACTATCTTAAAACAGATACTTTGAGGGAAAAGTAGCCTTTAGTTTGTCAAAAACATTCAGTTTTTTTCAATTAGACTTCTTTTCGTGATATTTTAAAGACTACTGGACGTTTATAATCAGGGCAACAGTTAGAATGGCTATTAGGTTCCTCGAACCATGGAAAGCTTCCTCCAGACTGCATCACTCGAATTGCAGGAAAAAGTGTATGAAATGCAGTAGGACAGATCTTTCCTATGTCCTCAGGATAGTTGAATACCTCTCCAATTTGATGTCCAAGGGGACATTTTCCTTCTCCGAGAATATCGGTTATTTCTATTTTTATTTCATAATTTGGCAAATTTTAGAACTCCAACAAGTTTTTAGGCTTTAATCAGGGGGTATGAGATAAAAACTTTTGCTGCAATATACTAATAATCTTATTTCAATAATTTCGAAGTGAAAAACTGTTCATCTTGAACATAAGATTTTCCGAGCTTCAAACATATCTCTGCTCTTTCAAGTTCACGTCCTAAGTAAGCAGCGTGAGTGAGTTCTGTAACAAATTCCTCGGAAATGGCTTTTTTTACCAAAAACTCAGCGTTGGTGCCAATTAGGGTATGCGTAGGGACCTCGTTCTCAAATCTCTGAAGATATATCTTACAAGTACCATAATCAATCCAAATTTTGAAATAACCTGCTGAATCCATTTTGAGAACTAAATCAATTTTCTTTACCTCTAGGGGATTGATTAGTGCAGCTTCTCCAACAAATGGGGTTTTATGGGCAGATTTTCCGAAAAAAACGTCATTGCTCCCTCTTTTAGGGGTTATTTGCCTCATTTTTGCGTTGTAAGCTAAACGAGTCGCAAGTGCCAATTCACGAGTAGAGTAAATTGTTGAAGCTCGCTCTTCTGTAGTTAATAACCCTGAAATGCCCACTTCTACAGCAAAACAAGCTAAGAGGGCATTCATTCCTGTGCTATCAGCATCAACGAATTCTGTAACATTACCTAAGCCTGCAAACAGAGGTATATTGGATAATTCCTTGTAGCATAGATAATAAGAAACCAAGCTATCGCTGAATCCTGGAACAATTGGAGCCTCTAGAAGGGGATCAGCGAGAATTTTTGAGATTCCTGAATTAGAAAGAGTAGTGATTATTTTTTCTAAGCGTTTAACTCTGGTTTTTGGATCAGCAGCATAATATCCTTGCTTTACATTTGTAGGTAAAACTACTACTGCAGTATCTTCTGGTATATGAGGTATAACTCCAATATTGCCTTCATCAATGGAAAGTATAAGCCCAATACCTTCATCAATCGCTACTTTAATTTCTTGTTCATTCATAGTGTCAGCGCTTATGGGAACATCAAGTTCAAGAACCGCATTAATGCTACTACGAAAATCTTCTGGTCTTACTTCTTTAATAGTAGCACCGATGTCTATAATGTCTGCACCATTTTGTATAAAGAATTGAGCTTGCTTTTTAACATCTTCAGGATCTTTTAATGAAGCATCAACTATCTCAGAGATAACTAATGGTCTAAAATCTAATCCTATATTAATTTGAGTGTTTCCTGACCAGATTACAAAGTTCCCTGGACGTTGAAGAAGTTCCTTCTCATTTATTTCTACCGGTTGGTGTAAAATTGTCTCCATCTCTCCCAATACCGAATCCGCCGATTTTATAGCTGATAATTCATCTTGAATAGAGGGATTTTCTCGCAATAGTTCGATTAAAGTAGGTAGTAGAGAAGCTTGTTTAGGTCCTTTAAAGATCGAGATATCTGGAATAAGTTCACTAAAATCTTTAGGGCATAAACCAGGAACAAGAATCATATCGGGCGAGATTTGCCTTAACTTATCCTCATATTTTTTTAGAATTAGGGGAGTAATAAATGCAGCTACGCTTATATCTAGTGTAAAAACCTCAACACCTTTAAATGGGGCTATAAGCTGTCGAATGTGTTGTTCTGCCATCTGTCCTGTAACAATTAGAATCATTCGACTTGACCTCGATATTCATAAGAAGAATGTCTGAAATAAATAAAATGATTGATTAATGTTGGACAACGATCAACCCGTTGAAGGATATTTTCTTACTACCAAAGAAGATCTTATCTTTGACGTTAAAGGGCTCACCCACCCAAAAGGACGCGTTATTTGTTTTCTAAGATATATCCCTGCAGATTTGCTTCCAACAAAGTTCTCATTTAAGAACATAACTGAACGCAACATTAAAGGGCGACAATTTTACAAAGTTTATTCGTTAAGAGCGCGTTATAATATTTTACAAGAATTCTTTCCGCAATATCTTTACTATGACGAGAATGTAGATCTACTTCTTCAAACGGTTCCAAATAATTCCATTAAGCACATTCATCATCCAATAGAATTCACCAGAGAACTACAACATAGTTCCAATTTAGATGCTTGTCAAATAGATACACTCCACTTCTGTTCATTATTGCATAAAGAAACAGGTGTGGATATTGGAATTACAGGTTCCTTATTAGTTAATGCACATACGGCAAATTCAGATATTGACGTTGTGGTTTATGGAAAGGAAAATGGTCTAAATGTCTATGGAAATCTTCAGAAAATGCACGAAAGGTCGAATTTAATTCGGCATTATTCTCGAAAGGAACTCACAAACTTACAAAAAGACCGAGGTCAAGATTCGCTCCCTCAGGAAGATTTTGTTAGAATAGAAAAACGAAAAGTTCTCCAGGGTATTTTTACTGGAGAGTCAGGAACTCCTCGTGATTTTTACATCAGACTTGTAGAATCCAGAAATAGAAAGAATGAATTTCAAAAACTTACGAGGTTAGGTGAAGTTACGGGAGCTGCATGGATTTCTGACCAACAACCCATTGAAGATACTTACTTCACACCAGCACGCTACTTGTTATCAAAATTAAAGATAATTGAAGGAGTACAAGCTCATCCATCCAATACAAACTGGCAAATTCTTGCCTTCCGTGGAAGATTTTGTGAATGTGCACGTCCAGGAGAGAAAATTCGCGTACGAGGAATATTAGAGTACCTTAACACCACTTCGCCTGTTTTACAGATAGTTCCAACAGAATCTAACCATTATATCCTGTTGAATCCTACGTAAGTCAAGAAACATAACTAACCAGCCTTTAAACAATAAAATAATTTGGAAAACAGTATTAATAAATTCTATGATTATTCAAAGAGAATTTTAGGGAGATTATTCAATCACATAACATTAAGAAGTTCTCTGTGATATTAAGATAACTTTCTTCGCTTCTAAAGATAAAGTTATCTTTTTATATGATTAAATCGTCGGAAGAATTAACAGAGTAGGGAAAGATGAAAGTCGAAAGTGAGCATCTCTCTGAATTTACGCAATGGAAATGCGAAGAAGGAACAATTGAATTACGTATTGGAAAATTTGACCCTTTATTTGTAACAAATTGCATGTTATATGAAATTCGCCAAATACCGGTGAAATAAAAACAATTTATCAGGTCAATCGCTTATCCAGCTGGATTCTTTAGATGGATTTCTGATTATATCATATTTTGATTCCTATTCAACTACTGGGAACTTATTAAAGTAATGACATCAAATAATCTGAAAGCTTCGATGATGAAGTTATCCCCGTTTGAGATCTTCCCCCCTGATCAATGAGACCCGGAAGAGCCGTCTGAGAAGCCAATTATTCGCTTCTTAATTAAAGATTGGAAACTGAGGCAAAATATATGCGTTCCGATTTGATGGAATTATTAGCATGTCCAATGTGTAAACATGAGGACTTAGAACTGCATGTTTTTGAAGAAATACCAGAAGAAATTAACGAAGGGATGATTACTTGTACCGCATGTAATCGTTTTTACCCGATTAAGGATACCATCCCGCACATGCTACCCGACCATTTAAGAAAAGAAGCAGAAGAAGTAAGCTTTTTAAAAAAATATCAAGATAAAATTCCTGAAAAGATTCTAAAGGAAGGGCATCCTTTTAACCTACAGAAGTAGTATTAAAAAGAAACGAGTGCTTTATTCTTCATGAGAATTTTAATATTTACTTATTCTGTCTTTTTAAAATCTTCATTTTATCTTTCAAGCATGTACAGAGATTGCATCGTGAGGACAAAGGAATTCACAAGCCCTACATTCCAAGCAGCGAGCTTTATCTTTACAATTTAGCAGGCGCGTGTCATTTGTAGAAATTGTGACCAAAATTAACGCAGGACAAGAGTGAACACAAATGCCACATACCGTGCAGTCATCACTAATCTCTATGCGCACCATTTAGCTTCACCATTCAACAAAAGGAAGTTAAGAAGGCGAAGAGGTGAATTTTCTTATTACCTTCCTTCTGTAAGAGAAGCGCGCAATTCAATCAATGCTTTATCAATTTTATTATTCGCGCGCTGAAGTTGGCGGTTATAATCACGCTTTAGACGATTGTATGCATCCTTGCCAATTGCGCCATCAGAACGTCGTTTTTCTAAACGTCTAATGTTTTCTAAAACATCTTCACGTTCTAATTCGGCCACTTCGATGCTATGAACTCCAGTATCGTACCGACGACCTTTTTTCCGTAGAATTCCTGCAACTTGAACGAGGTCACGTTCTGCTTCGGTGATCTTATGATCTAGTAGGGTCTTTGATTTTTCATACTTAGTCGCAGGTACCTTTCTTCGTCTGTAATCAAGAGTTAGTCGTTTCAATCGCTCTTGAAGAGATGTTTTTTCCTCATATGCCCTAACGAAGCGCTCAATTTCCTCGTAAGGAATTTCTACAACTACAGGGGCAGCTAATCCCCAACTCGCTGTCATAGCTAACCGAATCACAATATATATTATGCCAACCAGTAGAAAAGCGGTCATCATTATTAAAGGGTCATATAAGAACCAAGTGAATTTATCTAATTTATAGGAGATGGCTATACCTGGTGAATTATCGAGAGATGTTAGATTCGCAAAGGTGAATGATATTTTGGAATATGCTAAAAATGGAATTAAATGGCCTAAGAATCCTTTTTCGGTACTATAACTGACATCAGGAGCTCGAGTAAAATTCTCATATGAAGTATCTTGTGCTCCATAAGGCAGAATGACATTCATTTGGTATTCTCGTATGGTTAAATTGAAAAAACTTAGTAACCAAGGTTTTATTATGAGTTTACCTTTAAATTCTTCTATACCTGTCTTAATACTCTCTTGATATTGACACTTGATGGAATATTCCGTATCCATTTCGAGAGGTAATCGTAATCTGATATTAACCTGATTAATGGTCACCACTGGGTTTATAGTAGCTGAAAGATTGCCATAGATATCGGTAGCACTCTTAAATGTGGCATTTTTGGAGATTCCGATAGATAAGGCTGACAGTGTTAGTGTTGAAGGACCTCTATTAATGAATGTGATTTCTTCCTCGGTAATGATTGATCCCCATTGATTGATTTTTATGGTTCTAATGACTGAGTTGTATTCAAGCACTGGAAAACTTGGTGTATAGGAAAAACTGAGATAGTACGTCATGTTCGTTCGTAATTCTTTCTGAAAACCAGGGATGAAAGTCATATTAGCGGCATTTGCTGGATAATTAAACAGAATAGGCAATAATGAAATGTTCAGATTACTTAGAGGGAGATGAGTGAGATTTTGATAAAAAATTGCATTCCCTTCAATTGTAGCATTGAAAGGGGCTACATTTGGTGTAACGGTAGTTGTATTTGGTAGTTCCCCAGGTAAGCGCACTGTGAGATCTAAGGAGGTAATTGGAATAGATAAAAGGGGAAGAAAACTCTTATTTAATGTAAGGGTAGAATCACCTATTTCTAATATTTTTGTGTAAGAATATTCTTTTAATATCATAAAATCATAGGTGTCTTCTTCTTCAATGTTAGGTGTATGGATAGTATATGTGGTGTCATTCTCATCGCTTGAGGTAAGAACAAATTCAGGTTGAGTTCTATTACTTAAATCTTTCAATGATAGATGATGCATATGCTCATTTTCATCGGTAGGCACTGTAAAATCGAATGAGTTAAACATTGCACTTCCGTTGTTCGTAATATTAACTTTGGTTTGTTCTACGACTCCACCATACTCATTAATCGTAATAGTACTAGCTACCTTACATTGATAGGTTTCGTTGTTGAAACTAGTGATATCGTATGGAACAGAGTCATTAAGCTCTGTTTCAAACATTCTACCATCTTGGATATTCTGTGTAGGGGAAGAAAGATGGGTGTTAATTGGTACAGCTATGACTGCAAATGTTAATGTAGCCATTAGCGACGTGAGAATCAAGACCAGTATCAAAGAAGTGGATGTAAGCCTCAACGGGAAACAACCTCAGTGGAAAATCACGCCAATTTTCGTAAATTTAAACCTAATTAAGATCCAACATCTCTGAAAGATCTAACCCATTCATTGATTAACTTAAATTTACGAGTTTTAGACACTTTTTCAAGCCCAGAAAACGATAAAATAATCAAATTAAGACAAATAAAAACCTTAAAATTGTTTAAGAGTGAGCTTTTAACCTAAGCTATCCTTTTATTAAACATAGCCTCATTTAAATCTATTAAACCCGTTCCAAGCTTCGCACTTGTATGAAATATTTGAACAACAGCATTTAATTGACGTGTATTTGCTTCCATCTCCATAGGATCCACCTCAAGAATTTCGGCGATGTCTATTTTGTTGATAGCTGCAAAGTGAACTGACTTAATCAGGAGAGGATGTTTCTGAGGAAAGTGACTTCCAGTTGTTAGTGCCATTACTAAGAGTCGTTTATGTGCTCCTAATTCCCAAGCTACAGGACAGATAGCATTCCCAACATTTTCTATAAACAAGATATCTAGGTCAGTTACATTCATATCAGCAAGAGTCTGCAAAATTAGCATTGCATCGAGATGGCATTGGCGTTCTGTATTGATCTGCACGGATGGAATACCGTGTTGAAGAATTCGATCTCGGTCAGTTGTTGTTGCAAGATCTCCAGCGATAACACCAACTTTTTGACCTGAATCTTTTAATAAAACGCTTAATTTCTCAATCAATAAAGTTTTTCCCGAACCAACAGGGCCGAGAACGTCTATAGCAGTAATACCATGATCATCAAGAACTTTTCTGTTTTTTACCGCGGTTTCACTATTTTTTTTGTAAGCACTAGTTTCAACGTGGACTTTCAAGGATAGTAATCTCCAAAAAAAGGGATATAATCTACAAATGAAAGAAATATTAGAGTCAATCTACAAGGGTTTAACTGCATTGCTTAGATTCCAAAAAATTACATTAACAGCAGCTGTTATTCTTTTCGTAATCTTCTTATTTCTTCAACAAGATTTTCTGAGAAACAGCCCCAATCTGAGAATATGGGCTTACATCGTAGATTTAATTCTCTTATTGGGAATTTTGTCCACATTTATTCAGAATATCATTGTTAATCGCGAGAGTTTAGATGAATCATGATAATTATTCGTGTTTTTGCAAACTTACGAATGCAACTTGGCAAAAAAGAGATTCAGCTTGAGGGAGATGGAAAAACAGTTCTTGATATGCTACACCTATTTGCACATAAATATCCTAAGGTGAAAGAGCATTTATTTGACTCAGAAGGAAAGGTGCGATCGTTCTTCAGTATCCTTGTCAATGACAGGAATATCCGCCTTGGAGATGGACTACAGACCCCTTTAAAGAATGAAGATGTAGTCGTAATCCTTCCACCTATAGGCGGCGGTTAGTTAGTGAATCAAAAAGTGAATGCTTTTCTTGAGACATTTGGATGCACGTATAATAAGTCCGATAGTGAAATTCTCAAGGGAAAACTTAAATCTACATATTCTTTCGTTAATGATCCTCATCTTGCTGATGTTATAATTTTGAACACATGTGCAGTGAAGAAACAAACTGAAAAAGCGATGTTACGCCGAATCCGTGAGTTTTATAATGAAAAAGAACTTATTTTGGCAGGATGTTTACCACATATTTCCACAAATCTTCAAAAGACTTTTCCAAAGATAACAATATTAGACTCTCTTTCAGAACCTAAGCTTCAAGTCGAACGATGTCGTTTATCGCCTGTTACCGCCATTGTTCCCATTTCAAAAGGTTGTTTAGGAGTATGTGCATACTGTTGTGTTCGACACGCGCGGGGATCTCTTGAAAGTTTTATGCCTGACACGATTGTTCAAGAGATTCAATCGGGACTTAAAGAAGGGTGCCGTGAAATTCAACTCACTGCACAAGATCTCGGTTGTTATGGAATTGACATTGGAATAAAGCTCCCCGCCTTAATAAGAGATATTCTTGCGGTTCAATCAGATTTTAGATTACGCCTTGGCATGATGAATCCTGCCTATCTCAAATCCTATCTTTTTGATTTAATTCCTTTAATTAAAGATCCCAGACTCTATAACTTTATTCATCTGCCTGTACAATCGGGTAGTGACAAAATATTAGAACTGATGAAACGAAATTATACAACACCTGAAGTTATAGAAATAGTTAATGAATTGAAAGAGAATATCCCAGATCTCACACTGTCGACTGATGTAATTGTAGGTTTTCCAGGAGAATTAAGTCAAGATTTTGAGGAAACTCGGGAATTAATAAAGTTAATTTCACCAAATATTCTCAATATATCACGCTTTGGAACACGTCCATTCGCCCCAGCATCCGATTTTAAAAATCAGACCCCTGATCGTATAAAGAAAGACCGTTCGCGCATACTCGCACGAGATTTTCACAACATATTGCAAACTCAGAAACAAAAATGGATTGGGTGCGAATTTCGTGTCTTAGTTATTGAAAAAGCGAGGAAAAGGGGATGGGTAAGCAGAGCCCCAAATTATCTACAAGTGATTCTATCTGAAGGGAAACCAGGGGACTTTATGGATGTCAAAATTGTTGATGCGGGATTAACTTATCTTATAGGGGAACCAATTTGAATTATACTTTAGATTGGGGTTCGTTTATCTGCGTTTAGATAGGTTTTTGAGGGAGTATCAGAAACGGTCAAAATCAGTACAAGACGTCTTGAAAGTGCATAAGAATTATTTTCACCTGAGTTAACTTCTGGGGAAAATCATATAGATAGTTAAATTAAGCCAACGAGGACGAATACATAACAATGGTATTCTCTTGGAATCCCGATTATAAAATAAGCAATCAAAGGAAATTGTGTGGAAGGAACAGTGAGCCGTAAAGTGATTGTTCAAAAGAAAAGTGGAATGGATATACTTCGTGACTTTGCCAGTTTCTTGAAAATGAAAGGGCGGTTTGATGAAATTGGCTATGAAGACTCTCCCGATGGACGAATATTCGTGGTTGCGCGTCCCCTCTTCCCTGAGATCCCCCGAGTTTCCGCAGCAGAAGCGGGATCAGGACGAATTGAAGTAACAGTTCATGGATATAATGATTATATAACCAATGAAACAATTGAATTCTTCAGAATTAATCAGATGAGAGTAGGTACTAAGATTGCGCAATTCTCTAATGCAGATGGTACACAAATAGCGATATCTGGGAAAGGAAAACCATACGATCGCTTAGAATTTGGTGTTTTCGATCTGCTTGAGAAATTAGAAGTTGAAAGTCAAGGTCTTCAAACTACTATTTTCTTTGACAGTCTCGCCGAACTTAAAAAACAAGCTCTAAAAAGGAAAAAAGAACTAGCTAAGAAAAAAGCAGAAGCTAAAGCTGCTGAAGTAGCAGCTACGCCTTCCGTTTCAAAAGAAAAGGTCGTCACAGAAGTAGCAGCCCCTATTACTGCAGATTCAAAAACAAAAGAAGATATGGTTCTAGAAATCATAAAATCTAAGACCACAAAAAAGATTGTTCCAAATAAAATGCTTGCTAAGAAAGTAGGGGTTAGAATTAATGAGCTCAAAAGAATCCTTCTCGAACTACAGAAGAAAGGGCATTTAATTATGATTCAAGGCGGATTTGTTCTAAATAAAGAGCCAACAACGGAGTTAACTCAAAAAGGTATGGAAGAAAAGCTCTTTCCTAAGGAAAAAGAGGAAGAAGGTCTCACCGATATTGAATCAATAGTAGTAAATGCACTTCTCGAACGTCCAAAATATAAAGCACAATCGAATCTTATTGCGAGATCAACAGGTATTCCACAGGATCAAGTAAAAGCAACTCTCAGGGGACTTGTAAAAAAAGGGGTTGTAAGAGTCTCATCTGGTTGGTATGTCTTAAGAAAAGATCGGATTCAGCCTAAAGAATGAAGAAGCATCCAAACTAGCTTTCTTGCTAATTTCCTGTAATACATTACATTTTGAATAAGTTGAATATTGTTCCACATGGTGAGGACTTGAAGCCTATCTCAACCCATGTGCCAGAAGAGTACATTGAAGGGATTAATGATCTTATACGACGGGGTAAATACTCTAACAAATCGGAATTCATCCGTGAGGCTATTCGACGACTGATTCGGCAAGAAAAACAATTACAACAATAGCAACACAATATAAAATACGTTAAATGACAGTATTATCAGAAAAGAAACCATTAAAGGATTAAAATGGAGAAAGTGGATTATTCCCGTCTTTTTCCTCTTTTCCTCTTCTTAGAAAAATTAAAACTAGGGAGAGAACTTCAGCAACAGCTAATTTTTATAGGTGTGGACAATAATTCCTATAATTACTATTATCAAAAACAACATCCTATTCACACAGACTAATCTTTGTGTGGTTCCAATGCAGCTTTTTATTGGCTATATTTGCTCTTCATTGAAACCTTGGCAATTAAGTGAAGAAGTGGATGCTGTTTGTGTGAATTTTCATGATATAAAAAAACATAAACGAGTTTTAACTCGTACATTTGAGGTGGGAGTACGGGAAGCCATGCAAATTCCCTCTGACATTTATCTCATGATAGATTCGGGTGCTTTTCCAGCATATAAATCAAAAGCTGTCATAAAGCGAGAAGATCTTTTAAAATTCTATAGGAAAATCCTTGAAAAGGAAGATAATGTTATTTTAGTGAACCTCGATGTTATTGATGATGAACCACAATCCTATGAAAATTTTGAATACTTTATGAATGCAGGAATTGATGTTCTGCCTGTAGTTCATTTCCCTCATAAATCAGAATACAATTATTACTATACTGGTCTTGGTGGATTGGTTCCAATTGTGAGAACAAATAAGGGTAAAATCGCTGCGTTTCATTATATTAAAGAAAGTTTTGCGTCTCTAAATAGTCATATTCACGTTTTTGGAATGGGATCAACTCTTTTACCAGTTTTGCAACGATTGGGGGTTCATAGCTGTGATTGGATCGGCTGGAGGATTTCAGCAAGCATTGGGGCAATTCAAATAACACGACAATGCCATATTTCTGGACGAAAGGCAAATAAATGGGGGAAAGGAATACTTCAAGAAGAAGTTGAGAAGTTTATTAAACCCTCGCCATGGACTCTCAAAGAATTATCGACATCTTTCGTAGCTCGGGCCGCTTTTAATTTATGGTTCGCAGAACAAATGACACGGGGGTATTGGGGGGAAATAGAAAATCGGTGGGTACAACTCGCGGAAAAAAATGGTTTATTCTCAAATGCTAACTCTTCTAATTCTAACAACTAGGATTCAACTTGGCTCAGGATTTCTTGAGGTAGAAACTGCATTCCGACATAGAGAAAGAATGATGAAAAAATACCAAAAATCGTTAAAATAATTAATGTCATTGGTAGTCCAAGTATTTCAATAATACTTCCAGCTATTAATACTACTGGAGAACTTATAATAAGAGTTAACGTAGGTAACAAACTATAAACTGAATTTCGAATTTTATCAGGGACTATGTCTAATAAAAGGCGTTGTCTTAAAATATTGGAAAGATTGACACCAGCGTCCAAAAAAAAGAAGATAACTGTAATAAGAATAACTGCAAATAGGTTAAAATTATCCTCAAGAGGAAAAAACCAGATTAAAATCGCAAATATTCCGAAATAACCTACCATTATAAAGAATTCTGTTCGAGGCAGCCATTTATGAGCTGGAAACTTCTTCCCCCACTTACCTGCATGAGCAGCTGTACTACTAGCAGATATCCACACTACTAATCTAAAAACTGCGGCTCCTATATCCGAACCAGTATATCCATAATACATTGGGAAAAGAATCATATTTCCCCATACAACCCACGCAGAGACCGCAATGCACTCACTAATGACATAAAAGAGCATATACTTGGTGAAAAAGGCAAAACTTAATCCCTCACGCATTATGGTCTTGTAATTTTTGAAGGATTTTTCTGGTTTAGGTAATCCTGAAAAATTGTTAACGTAAACCAAACAAAGCCCTGCCAATATAAACATTCCAACCGATTGAATTGCAAACACTGTTTCACGATACAGGATAGTTGCGATTAATCCTCCCACAATGAAGGTAATGCCCCATAAGATTCCAAGAAATAACTGCATTTTACCCTGAAATATCTGATAAATCTCGCGTTTGGGATCGGCAACATCCGCAGCAAATTTATAGTTATTATCAAACCAAGACTGCATCGCTCCCGATTCTTGAGATCGGGCGAAGGCAGCAAGCAAATAAACAAATAATAGATCTACAACAGAAGTAGCTAAAACCAATAGACCATAAGAAAGACCATAAGTTATGAAGGAGGTCGCTAGAATCCACTTTTGCCCAATCCAATCACCCATCACACCACTAGGGTAATCAAAGAGAGCTTGTACAATGTAAGAAACTGCGAGAAGAAAACCTAAGACCTCAAAACCAACCTGATCAATAACAAAAAGTACATAAAACGTCCCAGAAACCATGAAGAAGCTTGATTGTAAGCTTGCAAGGAGAAAGAATTTTTGTACTAAACCTTGAGCAGAGGGAGGTAGTTTTTTTATACCTAGAAATGATATAAGTGAATTGAGGATCATTGAGTGGCTCCTAAGTAGTCCTCTGTACGATAACGCAACTATTCAAGAGGTGGATGAACAAATCTGGTGTTTTAATAACATTTAGCTGATCTAGGAACAGAATTTTAATTGTTAGGCATTTACCTTATTTTAATTTTGTTTACACTAAATTGCTTTACTCAAATCGCTTCATTATCCCTTCAGTTGAAATACTGCCTACAATCTTATAATCTGGCGAGAATTCATCTTTAAGTTCCTTTTCGAGACGAGTTTCTAAATCTTTAACGTCCATATTCCGATGCCAAATGACAATATTTTGTTTAATGGGTTTACGTATATTTAAATCACAAGAGTTCACTGCTTCATCAATTACTTCGGGTAAACTATCCATATCATAGCCACCGAGCATGGGATCGAATAATAATTCGTTACACTGGCTTAAAGCTTCTGTTTCTGCAGCACTTCCATCTGGTAGAACAATTTTTTCAGTTTCAATACGACCATAGGCTGTTGCACGAACATATGCTTGATTTATGTAGAATTTTTTAGCTCGTGATTGTACTTCTCGAGGGTGCCCCTCGCCCATTAGGAGACTAGTGAAGTATTGAATAATGTGTTGTATCCCAAAATCAGTCGAACGAATGTTAGGTTCAAGAAGAAAATTTTGATAGACTGGGTATATGTCTATTTTATTCATTTCAATAACAATGATAAGTGCATTCAGTAATTTGTACTCACGAATTTTCTCCTGAACAGCAGGAATTGAAACACGATACTGAACAGCCATTACAACAACCTCTTTTCATCCCTTTAGTGATAAAGGTTCAATCTAAGGATTTCCATATATCATTAATCAAGCTATCACTTTTTGAAAAGAAGAAAAAAAATACTTTTTTGTTGAGACCAATGTTTCGGGCGGATTTACATACACATACTACTTTATCCGATGGGGGATTGCTTCCTAGTGAGCTTGTACGACGAGCGTTTGCATGCGGACATAATGCGGTTGCAATCACTGATCATGCTGATCGTTCTAACCTAGATTTCCTCATCGAAACTGTTTCTCGTATAGTAGCGGATTGGGAAGATGAAATAACAGTACTTCCAGGCATTGAACTCACTCATGTCCCGCCTTCAAAGATTCCTGAACTAGCAAGGAAAGCCAAGAAATTAGGTGCAAAACTCGTTATTGTTCACGGTGAAACAATAGTAGAACCTGTAGCTCCAGGAACAAACAAAGCAGCGGTCACGTGTGATGCTGTGGACATTCTTTCACATCCAGGACTTCTTAAAATTGAGGAAGCTGAAGCTGCCAAAGAGAATGAGATTTTTTTGGAAATCACCTCCCGTCAAGGTCATTGTTTGACTAATGGCCATGTTGGAAATTTAGTGAGTAATATTTCAGGTTTAAAAGCGGTCGTAAACACCGATCTACATGGAATAGAGTTCCTTACTGGTGAAGAAGCTAAGGGAGTTGCATTAGGTGCAGGATTAGCTTTAGATATTGCTGAAAAAACAGTAATTAAGTGGCCCCAAGAACTTATTAAACGAGTTCTAGAATAAATATCAAGAAAAAAGTGAGTAACCTTACATGCCGTTTCCCAATTTTCCTAATAAACATCAAGAAAAATCACTGGTCACACCAGAAATTTTCACGGAATATCGCAAAGAAATTGGTAGATATCCAGAATATACTCCTCCTCGGGGTATCATTTTTTGTTATCAGCCACGATTGTTGGATTATATTGTGAAAAATTATGCTGTTACCAAAGTTGAAGGGATTGGAGGTAATCTCCATTTATTAAAGGATACAAATAATCAGATTGGAGTTTGTGGAAAATTTGGCATTGGTGCTCCTGTAGTAGCAATTCTAATGGAAGAATTAATTGCATTTGGTGTGAAAAGATTTCTTTCGATTGGAATTGCAGGATCATTACAAAAAAACCTTCACTTAGGGAGCATTGTTGTATGTGATAAAGCTATCCGAGATGAAGGGACATCTCATCATTATTTGAAAAGCGAAAAATACGTACCTTCATCAAAGGCAATGAAAGAAAGAATTGAATGCACTATCGAAAAAATGGGATTGAAATATATTACTGGTACAACCTGGACTATTGATGCTCCCTACAGAGAGACAACAGCTGAGGTAACCCAATATCGAAAAGAAGGTGTTTTAACAGTTGAAATGGAAGCTGCAGCGTTATTTGCGGTAGCAATATGTCGTAAAGTAGAAATAGGCGCAATATTTACTATTTCAGATTACTTAGAGAAAACCGAGTGGAAACCACATTTTCATTTAACGGAAAAACATGAAAAAGAATTATTTACTATTGCAAAAGAGGTTTTAGCTGCAGAATAGATAAGGAAATAACAATACATGAGATTAACACAATCTTCGCAGGCGTAATAGGCTAAAATTTAAATCGAATTAGTTTCAGATCGTGACCTATTGAGAAAAAAAAGACTGAAATAAAACATACTCCTTAGAGGTTTATTGAAGATGGTTTCAGCATTAGAATCCGTCAGAAGACAAGCTGAGAAGCTTACACAAGGATTTCCTCCAACACATGACTGGACACATAATCTTAGAGTATTAAAAACCGTTAAACTGCTTTTAGCAAGCGAAAAAAGACCTGTCAATATGGAAGTTCTTGAACTAGCTGTTTATTTACATGACATTGCACGTAAAATGGAAGACGATTTAGGAGGGAAAATTGATCATGCAAAAAAAAGTGCGGAAATGGCAGCAGAGATCTTAAAGAAAGAAGGTTTTACCTCAGAAATTATAGAGAGAGTATGTCACTGCATTCGTGCTCATCGATTTCGGAAACATGATGGAGACGAGCAACCCCAATCTGTAGAAGCTGAACTTCTTTATGACGCTGATAAATTAGAATGTATTGGGGCTATTGGAGTAGCCAGATCGTTCATGTTTGCAGGGGAAAATAATTATCAACTCTATCGAGAACCTTCGAGTGAATATGAAGGTTTAACTCGAGAAAAAGACCCTAGAAAACATACGGCGAATATCGAGTTCGAAGTAAAGCTGAAACATATAAAAAACAAATTAATAACCCCAGAAGGCCAAAAAATCGGAGAAGATAGGCACCGATTCATGGAAGTTTTTTTTCAACGTTTAGAGCAAGAGGTTGAAGGACACCAATAATTAAAATCAGCCATTGTTTGGAAAGGGTGGCTGGTTAAGTTAAATAAATCACCGCTATATTGCAGTATACTCGGATTTGGCTGTTAAATATAGTTGTCGACGCCTTTCAACATCCATCTCAAATTTTTTCATTATTAAGATTATTAAACCTACTATAGAAGCAATGGCAATAATACTGCCATTCAAGAAGAATGTGTTCTTAATTCCAATACCATCAGCCAATAACCCACCTAAAGCCATGCCTATGATTTGCGCAACAGTGATAATTAGGTTAAATACAGAAAAAACTTTCCCTCTTAACGAATCGGGTATAGTTTCTTGACTTAATGTCTGAAAGGGAATCATGAATGATGTTTCTAGCATACCAAAGAAAAACCAACAGAATGCCAACATGTAGACATCCTGAGAAAAAGAGAAGCCAAAGATGATAACAGCGGCAAGTAATGAAGCAAGATTAATCAAAGTTAGTGGTTTAGGAAGATATTTTTTATTTCCCAGATATATCGCAGCAGCTAACCCTGAAACTGCAGCTAAACCAAGCATAATGCCAAAAGCTTCTTCAGGAGGGAAAGGGTTCGTAATTTCATGAAGGTAAGGGATCATTAAAATCATAGAAGAACCAAAACCAAAGATTAAGAATGCAATAAGAACTATTAGCCAAGAAAAAGCCACATAATCTTTTAGAAAATAGTAGGATTCTATTAAATCCGATTTAACACTTCTTTTCTGAGTTAATGACGCCATTTCTTTGTTGTTAGGACGTAAATCAGCACGGATTAGGGAAATGAATACTGCAGACAGAAGAAATCCTGTCATATCAATCCAAAATGCGATATTGTAGCCAAATTGATGAATCAGGAAACCTGCGACTACTGGACCTACCAAAGCCATGAGTTGGTATGTGGCAGCAGATAATGAATTTGCAGGGAGTAAATCTTCCTTAGCGACCAATTTGGGGATTGAGGAGCCTCTACTGGGAAAGAAAAACCGATCTGATACACCCATTAGGAATGCAATACCATAGATCCAAATGACACGCCAGGGTAATAAAGCTGTAAGAGGAATGCAAAACAATAGAGCTGCTGTAGCGATGTTACTTCTATTCATAAGCTTTTTACGGTCATAACGATCGATCAGGACACCGATGTACGGACCTATGGTCACCATGGATATTAATTGACAAGTTGCTAAGATACCCATTGCTAATGCAGATTTGGTCAAATTATATACAAGAAATTGTAATGCAATGTACGTAAATTGTCTCCCCAAATTGTTAACAAGTTGAGCGAGCCATAATTTCCCATATTCTGGATATTTTAGGGGGATATGGAAAAAAGATTCTTTTTGTTGCTCAGGTGATTCAGGTATCATTTTCGACATTGCAGAAAAAGATGAGCTTTTAAAGTTCTAGATCAAATTGTTTGACAGATTTCAATACTTTTTCTTTTTAATAGTAAAGATAAGGCAATAGGAGATTATATTTGAATAATAAAGTAGAATGAAAGAATTAATACTTGTTTAGTGAATTAAATGAATAAAATAACCAAAATAAAGTAGAAATTAAGAAAAGAAATTATTTTTCTCTCTTAAGTATTGAGTATGTTGACATTATCGGATTTATAATATGTCACAATTCTCTGAATGACGCATCATTTTAAAAGACTGCTGCACAAATGATTTATTAAAAGTTATTCTAAGTCTAATGGATAAGGATGGATTATAATGGCTTCGTACAAACTTCTAGCGGCTATACAAGCGATTTTAATACTGATTTGCGGGTTTTCAGTGCTTGATTGGGGTGTTGAATTGGCACGCACTGCTGATCCAGATGAAGAAGGGCTTGGCTTCAACAAACTGCTCTTTGATGCTGAAGATGGCATTATTAAAGATACACCCTTGGATGATAATGATTTTTGGACGCCTTTCACATTCTGGGGTTATCTAATGATGCTTGTGGGAGCTATCCAAATTTTTAAGGCTTTTACTGTCGAGGGCCTCTAAAATTAGTGATTTTAGACGAGAAATCCCCCTTCTAATATTTTTTTTTCTATAAAAATCCCTACTTGAACAAGGTAGTAGCAAACACCCACAAGTAATCCATAAAAGGGAGGCTAGAAAGGAGATTATCTTAAAAGCTTAACAATTCCTTCTATCCACTATCAAAACGTTTAAGCCAATTTCAGCAAGAACATTCCAAGATTTTTCTATTTAGCATGAAATGAGCAAAAAATGCCTATTAAGATTCGGAGAATAGTTTTATGACAATTGGAGTTATGGAAACTAATAAAGGTAGAATTGAGTTTGAATTGTTTGATGAAGCAGCACCAAATACCGTAAAAAACTTTGTAACGCTCATAGAAAAGGACTTTTATGACGGATTAACCTTCCACAGAGTGGTGCCTGACTTCGTTGTCCAAGGAGGATGTCCAAATGGAACTGGTACAGGAGGTCCTGGCTATGCGATTCCTTGCGAGACTGAGGGACCAAAACAGAACCATGTTCTTGGCGCGCTCTCAATGGCTCACGCTGGACGTGATACAGGCGGAAGTCAATTTTTCATTGTCTTAAATCCAGCGAATTGTAAACATCTTGATGAAAAACACACCGTTTTTGGAAAAGTAACGACAGGCATGGATGTAGTAAATACAATAAAACAAAATGATAAAATGAACAAAGTTACTGTATCAAACGTTTCGTCTAGCATTCGTGAAATGGAATTACGCACTCTTCCGAAACGTAGATAATTAATACCTACAAATGACTCTCATATAACGCTGCAAGCATATTCATGCCTTATGAGTTATGGGTATATAGAAATCTAGCTCTGAATCCTTATTATCTAACCCCTTAAAGCGGCTCTCATCATAAGCTTGGATTAAAAAGGGAAAAGCCTCTCGATAGTTTGATTGGGGCAGCCATTCTTGATAGATATAGTTGGCCCCCTTAAACATCTGCTTTCCTTGAAAGGTGAATTTTGCATACATTGTCACTGGAAGAATCTTAAGATACATTTCAAGTGGAATTATCTCAAGCCCTTTAACTTCCACACCCACAAAAACGTAAAATTTTTTAGTTTCCTTGTATTCTTCAGGTTCAATATGAACCTCGTAGGAGGTATTAGGATTAATTTGGTGCTCTAGTATCATTTTCTTATTTTTCTTGTAGAGGGCAAGAAATCGATTCCAGACCAAGCCAATTTCGTTCTCCACTGACCATCCCTCGGCAGAATGAAAGGGATCACCGTAAAAAACGCATCCAATGAGCTTGAGAGGAAGCTGATCTTCAATGATCTCTATTTGTTTGGGTTTAACAATATCTTTTCCTACCATGACGATCCTCTTGAGTATTTAGTGCTTTAGAACAGTCTTTGTATGACTAATTCCATATATTATTGAAAAGCTTTAATATAATTCTTATTGTTTTAGAGGGATACAACCTAAAAATATCTTATGCAGGTCAAAGAAAGAAGGGAAAACGTTAGACAAGCGTAGCCTTATTGTGAATGGAATGTAGAAGATTGATTATTTCTTCTATAATTATTATTCTAATCCTAAGCCTTCTTCGGGTAACCAATCTGGCCACCCTGTAATCCAATCGGGTATTTTTGCTTCCTTGACACGATCACACACAGGAAAATACGCTTTTAAGTCCAGAACAGGAGTATCATCAAATGCATCAATATTAGCTACTTTAACAAGTCCTTTTTCATAATTCACAGCCAAAATCTTTGCAGTAGTCAATGCAATGGGATTAGGACGATATTCAGCTCGAGATGCAAACACTCCTGTTACTGGAGGATTTTTGCCGTAGGGGGGAGTCATTTGCAGGGTATTACGACTTTCTTCTTTATCATGTCCATTCGCCCACCAGAGTATCTGAACATGACTAAAGTGTTCTAATTGTTTGACAGCAGGAATGAATTTCTGTAAGAGTTTAATATAAACTTCATCATTCATTCGTTTAATATGTCCAATAGGATAAATGGTAAATAATTCATCTGGGTTGCTCAATTTCATGGGTCTCCTAGTTCATTGTTGAATATAATTGAAATTCAACCTCTAGCATATAAAAATATTTCGTCTTATAATGAATAATATTCAGTGAAAATAGGAATGTCGATATTTACAATTATGTCTCTTAAATTTAAAATAATCTTAGCTAAAGAGAATTAAGATATAATGAGAAAAAAGGACATTAAATATAGTGCATTAGTTATTAAATAGGTGATTCATTCAACACGGAATGTGTTTTATTCTTCTCCTTCCTTACCAGTTCTTTTTCTTTCTAAAAATGTTTTTGATAGACTATACTGTTGTTCTGATTCAAGTTGTTTCTTATCTTTCTTTCTTTCAATAAAAGTTTTCGAAAGTTGGTATTTTAGTTGTGATTCTTTGATTTTCTGCTTCCGTGCCTCAGAAACGTTATAAGCAGCTTCAATTGCCCTTAGATAAGTTTGTCCATCTTGTGTAATTTTATAAGTGCCGTGTTGAATTTTTTCAACTAATGATTTGTTTTGTAAATAGGTTAAATGATTAGCAAGGGCTGTTTTTCTTAGCTTTACCTTATCAAGTAATTCATGAAAGGTATGAGGATTAGTTAACAAAAGGATGAGGATCTTAAACCGTTTAGGTTGGGCAATTGCTCTTAGAACTGCATTAATTTCATTAAATGATTGTAGAAATGTTTGTTGTGATTCATCTAGCGATTTTTCAGTCATCGTTAGGATTAATAGTTGATTCCACCTCTAATAAATCTTGTTACTTCGAATTAATACAAGGCTTAAAGTGCTACCAGAATGATAAACAATGTCCAATACCTGATAGTCTGGATTCGAACAAAAGTTGTCAACAGAAATTCTAATAATAATTTAATTTTACTGGAAATCGTAAGAAGAATCACGATTTAGATATTTACATTAAATCTGAATGTAAAAAAGTGGTTATTAAAATGATTTTTAAGAGTAAAAATTCTGTACCATCTAGAAAAGTAAGTCAATTGCAGATGTTTAAACGAGTTATGCTTATTTTTTTAATCATTCCATTAACTCTAAGCTTACTAAATTTATCTTATGGTTTAGGAACGCCAGGGACGTGGTCCATCTCGATTCGGGACAGTGCGGGACTCACGGGAGGTCAACCCTCACTAGCGTTGGATTCTAATAATTTTCCCCACATCAGCTATATGGACTATAATGACTATTATTTATGGTATGTTCACGAAGATAGTGGTGGCTGGTATACTCCTACAGTCCTAGATAATAGTGGGAACGTTGGAAGCGGGCCCTCACTGGCAGTGGATGCGAATGGCTATGTCCACATAAGTTATGAAAGTAATGATGATTTAATGTATGTTTTTACCAATGCAAGTGGTGGCTGGTATACTGAAGCTGTAGATGAGGGAGTCTACAACGTGGGATGGGATTCTTCATTAGCGCTAAATGGCACTGGATATCCTCGGATCAGCTATTATGACTTCTATCCCAGTCATCATGATTTAAAATTTGCATATAAAGATGCAAATGGCTGGCATTGCGAAACTGTGGATGATGGTGGAGGAGATATGGTTGGACGGTATTCTTCATTATTGGTAGATGCTAATGACACCGTTCATATCAGTTATTATGATGAAACGAATAAAAAGCTGATGTATATCTATAAAGATTCAAGTGGTTGGAAAATACCCACAATCGTAGATAATAGTGGAACCGTTGGGGGGAGTAGTACTTCACTTGCTTTAGCGTCTAACGATTACGCTCGTATCGCTTACTATGATACTACTAATGGTAATTTAAATTACGTTAAACAGGGCAGTGGAGGATGGTATTCTCCATCAATTATAGAAGAGGATGGAAATGTCGGAATAGGCGCGTCGTTATCATTAGATTCTAATGATTATGCTCACATTAGCCATTATAATAGCACTGCTGGTGATTTAAAATATGCTTATGAAAATGCAAGTGGTTGGTATACCGAGGTTGTGGATAGTGAAGGGAATGTTGGATTATATTCTTCTCTAGCACTGGACAATTATGGATATGCCCACATCGGTTACTATGATGGTGGGAATTTTGACTTAAAATATGCAAAAAGTGATGATCCAGTAGTTGTCCTGGAATTTCCTAAGAGGTTTGGATTAGCAATGAGTATAATCCTACTAACCGCAATCTATGCGTTTTTGTTTAATGTACTATATCACAGAAGAAGGAGTTAGCTTGAAGTCCATACTTTTTTCTGATCACTCTCTTCCAAATATCTACCATAATAATTTATTTCTTAATTTATTCTGGAGTTCTTCAATTTCTCATTTCTTTTAGGTTATATTTGATGATGATTTTCATATTTTCTTTAGGTTTCTTAATTAACTATGAAAAAACTTTCTTAACTCTACCATCTACAAAATCATTAATCTGTTGTGCTGTCTCTGAAGGAGGAAGGAAAAAGGTTCCATTATCTATTGATCCAATGAATTTATTTAGATGAGATCTGGATTTTCGAGTGATGCACTCCAGAATCTGTACAAAGTACCTTACCTCTTTTTCGTCATTTTCAATTCCTATACTTACTCTTACAAGTCCTGGAAGAACTTTGCTTGTAAACGTGGGGATTTGCATTAAACCAAGCTTCGCAGCGAAAACTCTGATAGGGTTAATCCGAAGAAGGTGTTTAACTAACATATTTGCACAAAAACACCCGTTCCGGACACCAATTCCTCCATATTCTGCCAATTCTTTCGCAACAAGATTATGAGGAACATTTTTTAAATTAAAGACAATAGTTCCACCTTTCCTATTGAATCTCGAGGATTCAGGATTTTTTATCCCAAATATCTTTATGTTTGGCATTTTATTAAGACCGTGCAGGATATTACGGGTTAATAGTCTTTCCTGAGCTTCGATCACGTCCATACCTACCCTTTCTAGGATCGTGATCGCTTTTCCCATTGCAGCTATACCTGTCAGATTTTCCTCCCCAGATGACTTTATCTCAGTCAATTCAGCAGGACTAAAGTTTAAGAGTTCCTTTCTGACGATTAACGCCCCCGAACCAAAAGGGGCATAGATTTTATGCCCTGAAAATGCAAGAAAGTCAATGCCTGTAGCCTTCATTGACACTTTACGATGAGCTACTAATTGTGCGCCATCCACAAGAAGGAGTGCTTTATACTTATGAGTTATTCTACTTATTTCTTGAATATCATCGAACGACCCGAGGACATTAGAAGCGCCACTTACTGCTACTATTACAATTCGCTTTTTCTCATATTTGTGCTTCTGGTTATAATCGCGTAGAACCCTCTCCAATTCTTTCAAGTTCACAAAGCCTTTATCATCTATCATTAGTCTAATTAGGGAAGCACCTGAGAGTTCTCGCCAAGGTAGTTCATTCGAGTGATGTTCAATTAATGTGTTGACAACTACGGGATCTATATCACTTATAAGCCCTTTATGCAGATTTTGAGCAACAAGATTGATTGCTTCAGTTGTATTCGCTGTAAAAATCACATCAAACTCTTCTAAAGATGCATCCAAAAAGTCAGTACAAATTCTTTTGACTTCACTAACAATATCTCGCTGTATGTGCTCTGGTTGTTTCCATGTTTTGGTAATTACATCCCAAATTGGTATAAAAGTAGGCGTACTTGCACCGTTGTCTAAGTTAATATAGGGTTTTTCCCCTGTTATAGTAGGAACACGAATTTTGTGTCCTATTAATGTTTCCCTGAGTTCAGTTAATAGTTTTTTTCCAGTATATGGTAGAAGTTCATCCTTATACAAAATTTCTTCAACAGATAGATTATCCTCTGGATGTTTGTTGAAATTTTCGTTCCCAAAATGGTTAAGCACTTGAAGAGCTTTTACTAAGGTAATAGCATTGACGATGCTGGGAGTACCCGCTTCAAATCTGTCTGGAAGATCTGCTAAAATCAGCGAGTTGGGGTAAACCATTTTGATCATTCCCCCACCCGAATAAACAGGGTTACAACTGATTAATTCACTTTTTTTTACGACCAAAGCCCGAATCCCTAATGGTAGGCCAATAGCTTGACTTGAAAAAACAATTAGCTTTGCAGATTTTAATTGTGACTTGATGAGTTTCAATCTTAATGGAGAACAGAATATAACCACAAATTTATCCTTGTTTAATTTCAGGTTTTCAAGAATAAGATCCCTAGCTTGTTCATATAGAGAAGTAGTGACCATAGAGTTATGTCCTGTACCCCTATGAACATTGGAATATGTTTCTAATGCTGCGTATACGCCTTTTTCTAATTCAGTAAAGGCTATTTGGTTTATAGTTGCTATACTTACTTCATCTCCGAAAATTGGGGATTATTCCTGATAATATGCTTCAAATGATTAGTTACATTACATAATTTTCATAAAATTTAAAATTTAAGAATTTTATAACTAGAAAATCCTATTTTTGATACTAATGAAACATAATGTAACTTTAATCTGATTAATAAGGGAATAATTGTAACTAAGGGAATATTAATAGAAAAAATTTGAAATAGTTAACAGAGCTCATAATTTTTAAAACCTGTTAAGATATTGGTGACCTATGGATGCTTTGAGTAGAGTGGAGGAGAATTATAATACATACGAGCTGAACAGAACGATTAGGGCAAAGATCAAACAGATTTTATTTAAAAATTTTAGAAGTCCAGCTAAAGCCTTATTTCTCTATCGTATGATTAAATCGCAAAAAGAAGCAGCTAGAAATAGACAAAAATGGAAAGAGCAAGAAGTTAATATTCCTACCTTCATGGCCATTTCCATTACAAACCACTGTAATTTGACATGTTATGGTTGCTATGCTCGCGCTCAATATCGACAATTAGACGAAGAATTGAGTATAGAACAAATTAAAAACATTATCTCAGAAGCTAAGGAAATTGGCATTTCATTTATTTTACTTTTAGGCGGTGAGCCTCTACTTCGCCCAGAAATATTGGATATTACTCAGAAATTTCCTGACATCATATTTCCGTTATTAACCAATGGTCAACTTCTTGATGAAGTCACTATTAAAAGATTAAAGAAGCAAAGAAATGTATTCCCAATTATTAGCTTAGAAGGTACTAAATCAGAAACAGATAATCGAAGGGGTCAAGGAGTATTTGACAATGTTCTGAACGCTTTTGAAATGATGAAGAGACATAACCTCTTGTTTGGGACAAATATCACTGCCACAAGTCAAAATTTTGAAAAAATATTAGAAGAGCAATTTATAAAGGATTTAATCTTAAAAGGATGTATTCTTATCGGCTATTTAGACTATATTCCCGTTAAAGTAGGAACACAAGATTTAGGACTTACAAATATACAAAAAAGGAGAAAGAATGAGCTAATTGATTCATTCCGTAATAAATATCAATGTATTTTCGTTAATCTTCCCGCAGATGAGGCTCCAATAGGGGGTTGCCTATCTGGGCGCGCCTTTGTCCATATTAGTTCGGAAGGGCACCTTGAGCCATGTGTCTTTGCTACGATCTCTGATGTTAACATAAAAGAGATGACACTGTTCGAAGCTTTACAATCATCACTACTAAGCGAAATTCGCACCAATGGTGATAAAATGAAGGATACAAAGCGAGGGTGTACATACTGGAAAAATCGGAAGACTATTAATTCGACTATAAAAAACAACGAAATTTATCATTCTAGTAAGATAAATAGTGAAGCAACAGTAAAAATAAAGACAAAACAAAATTATAGAACCGAAAGAAATACAAAAGGTGGATGAATATGGAAACCGCTGATTTAGAACCAACTTTGATAAATAGAGTACATCTATTTTTTGTTAAATATACACGGCTATCTATCGCTGTAATTGCATTTCTCTTATTGGGAATAGGCAATTTCATAATGGTGACGATAGAGGAAGAAATTAGGAACAAGTATTCAACTAAAGAATTGGTTGACTTAATGTATTCCACTAATAATATCCTTGATCTAAACAAAAGCTATTCTGCGGATTATGTGTATAAATTATTGGAAGATTTAGGGGGAAATGGAAGAGGACTGTATGTAATTTGGGAGTTAATTGACTTCGTTACCCCTATAACTTATACGCTGCTTTACATTACTGCCATAACCTTTTTCTTTCAAAAGAGTTTTGACAAGACGAGTCCAATTCAGAAAATCAACCTATGGCCACTAATCGCGTATATTGCTGACTTCTTCGAAAATTCTTTAGTTATCCTTTTAATAATCCTGTATCCAACTGAAATTACTATACTAGCATCTCTCTTGCCCTTCTTCACTTTGATTAAGAGATCGACTCAGATGGTCTCTTGGACTTTAATTCTGATTGGTGCAATAATTCTAGTAATTAAAGTAATACAGACGAAAATATCACAACCGACCAATGAAAATTAAGATTCAGAGTAGCGGAACCGAATCAAAAGCAATAAGGACTTGCCCCAATGAGTCTAGGATTATTTTTCCTATCCCTATCTTTTTTATCCAATATTTAAGATCAATGCTTAAAAAATTACTTTCAACCTATATTGATGAGAACAAAGAAAAAAAAAGAGATATGAGGTAGTAACTTGATAGAAATTACCACAAAGAAAGGTTTGATTGCTTTTTTTGATATTCTTGGATATCAACAGATTTTACTAAGCAATGAAGTGCAAAAAACCGCTGAGCTAATAGTAGACGTTTTAGCGAAGGTTCCGAATGAGATTGTTAGGCTTGTCACTGAACCCGATCTAGGTCTTATTATTAATGAAAACCTGAAGACGTCTCAATTCCAAGGTGAGATGTATAAGAAAATTATCGAAGAAGAACTGGGGTGGCTCTTGTTTTCGGATAGTATTTTGGTTAGTTTGCCCGTAGACTTCGACGATCCTAATGAACCCTTATATTTCAAAGGACTACGTTGGACAGCTTTTCTTTACGTTTGTACATTTTTACAAAGACTAATGTTTGATAAAGGGTTGCCCTTAAGGGGAGCTATTTCCTATGGGGATTTTTTTATAGAAGAAAATTACTTTGCAGGTAAGCCTATCATTGAATCCTATCAAGCATCTGAGAGTTTGGAATTAAGTGGATGTATTATGGCTAGATCTTCAGAACGGTTGTATCATGAATTCTATAATTATGCTGCAGAAAATAATTATGCATCTTATCTTTTATTGTTACACCAACTCGTTGTACCGTATCTAGTTCCACTGAAAAAAGGGAAAATGGAAAAAGCGCAGTTGTTAAATTGGATTAATCTTCCTTTGACACCTTTCAAAAATCTTCCAACAGATATTCGGGAATATGTTTTTTCCGCTTTTGTGGATTATAATCGTGATGCAGCCCCAATAGTGTACCCTAAAATTAACAATACAGAAGCTTTCATACGAAAAGTCTTAAAGAATATTGAAAGCAAACCGTGGCCGGTTATGTCAGAAAAGCAGGATGCACTGCTTCAAAGTCTTCTAAAAGAAAAAAATATTCCATTTTGAGGCTTATTTCTAGATTTCTAATGGTAATCGGAGTCCTGACATTTTAGATTATTTATGATCTCCTGAAAAGGCACCACAAATTAAAATAAATTGAAAAAAATGTATCTTTGATATTAGACAACTAGCTCTTAATGTAAGACAAGAAAGATTTACGAGTGTGGTAAAAGTGAGTACTGAATCACCCCTTGGCGAATATTTCTTCAATCCTTGGGCAATTCCTTATTTTATTGCTGCGATCATGTCTCTTGTGATTATTATTATTCTCTTTTATAGAGCTGAAAGGACAACTTCTATTCAGTTATTTACAAGTGCTCAAATATGTAATCTAATCGTTTCATTGACTGCATTCTTTGCCACTTGTGTTGAGGAAGGACACTCGAATCTTTGGAATTTTTGGATGCAGATTAATAGCTTAGTTAGCTTATTTACCGTTGTATTCTTTTTACATTTTTCTTATACATATTTGTATGATAGTAATTTTCTACAAAACAAATCGCTACTATTTTTGTACCTAATTCCTCCAATTGTTTTTATTCTTCGATTTTTATTCTATTTTCAAGATATTCACGAAACCGACCAATCTTATTACGGGCATTATGATATAAAATTCAATGAAGTCCAAAATTTCATTTATTGGTCTTATTATCTCTTACTAGCCGTTTTTATGATATTTACTGCTGCAAATTTTGTGAGGATGTATAGATCTAATGATGAAAACCTAAAAAAGATCTCTGGATATTTTATTTTAGCAGCAGCAATACCATTTGTCGCTATAACTATTGTCCTTCTACTCGATTTTATATCTGATGATAGAATTTTAAAATTTGAGCTCACTCTCACCTCAACAGTCATAGTAAACATTATAATAGCTTATGGGATTTTAAAGAAAAACTTATTCGATATTAACGAGATTTTGAGGAGTAAAGTCATTCCCTATATAATAACAAATTTCCTTCTTACGTGGGTACTTGTGTTAGTAAAAGAAACAGTTAATCATATTTTTGCCGAAACTTTTGAATTAGCGAATGAATTCTCAATGGTAATTGTGCTTTTATTTTTTGTTCCTATTCATGATCTAACGCACATGTTAACACACAAATTGCTTCCCACTCCCGATATATCAAATACTCCGAACAGTCATCATTGAGGCATTAAAACCTCCAGAAATATCGCCCAACTTTCCTTTGGTAAGTATAAAATCGCTTTCCGTGTGTTTTCTTTAAGAATTTCTCTTCTTCGAGAATTTGAAAGTGTGTAAACACCATATAGAATCCAAAAAAGAGTAAAAAGAGAAAATCAAGCGTTACTAAGAAACTTCCGAGAAACATGAGATGAATAGATACATATGCGGGATTTCGGGAGAAGTGAAAAGGACCCGTGGTGATTAATTGGGTTTTAGTGGCGTGATCAATACCTACCCGCCACGCTCCACCCATAACCCATCGTACCCATCCGAAAAGCCCAACCCCTGTGAACATTAGAAGAAACCCAATTATAATTCCAAAATCTGAGGGAGCTGTTGTGATTTCCATCAAGGAGAGGTCGGGAAGAAGGACTATTAGAAGAATAGCTAAGCCCCATAACAGCAAGACGAATTGATGCCCTAATTCAGGGAGGAGATGCCACCCTAGTTCTCCTTTCCCCAACACGAATGTACTCTGCCCTGTATATTTTTTTTGAAAATAATTTGCTGTAAAGAAAACAATTGCATAAGATAATGCATAAATAAGAAACAAAATCCGTATTAGAAACTGATCGTCAGCTAGACTCACTTCTAATGTCATCCTTGAGCCTTTGAATTGTAATTAGCTGTAATTCACTACTTAGTTATTCTGAATTTATTGGATTCATAATAGTTTTTTCTCAGTTTAGAGGTAGCTGGTTTATGGCTGATTTATACTTAAATTAGGATATCTCAAATGAAAGTCAGTGGCGTCTTGATACGCCTTAGCCACATACAGAGTTTCAGTTTCCTTGTATAGATCTCCAATAAATGTAATACTCGTTGGCATATTATCATTTTTGAAACCATTCGGTACTACCACAGCGGGATGCCCAGTTAAATTCGATAGAAAATTACTTGTAGTAGTCCAGAAATTTTGGGTGTGATCAATAGTCGGTGTAAGAAAAACATCAACTTGGGTGAAGAGTTCTGCCATTTCTTCCATTATTATGCGCCGAAGACGATTTGCTTTAAGATACTCTACAGCAGGAACCAATCGTGCCATTCTGAATGAATTTGACAACTCTGTTTCCAATAAATCATCTTGGTCGGATAATATGAGTTCTTCAAAAACCGTAGCGGCTTCAGCTAAAATAATAATATACAAAGTGTTGATGGAAATATCAGGGAGTTCAATCGGGATAAGCTTTAACCCCATTGATTCTAAAACTTTTAGGGTTTGGTCGTCATGCTCTTTATAAGGTCGTTCTTGTTCAAATAAGGTTTTAGTATAGCCTACACGTATTTTATCAATGCCCTGTGAGCTATCCCAATTAAAGGGAATATCTCTAATTGTAAGATCTTTGCTGTCAGGACCGTATATCGCATCAAATACTATTGCACACCCTTCAACCGTTCGACAGATTGGACCAAGTTTATCCATTGACCAACTCAGGGTCATAGCTCCAAATCTACTTACTCTACCATAGGTAGGTCTCAAACCAGTCGTACCACATCTGTCTGATGGGTGAATAATACTTCCCCATGTTTCACTTCCTATAGAAAATCCTACTAATCCCGCTGCTGTTGCTGCTGCGGACCCCGATGAAGATCCGCCTGCCCCTTTTTCGAGGTTCCATGGGGATTTTGTCTTTCCACCAAACCATACATTATCATCTCCTAACTCTCCCATAGCTAATTTAGCTATCATAACTGCGCCTGCATCTTCGAGTCGTTGAATCACGGTTGCCTTTTCATTAATGATTTGATCTTTATACGGTTTGGCTCCCCAAGTAGTTGGTAAGCCAGGATATGCAAATAAATCCTTTATCCCATACGGTATTCCATGTAGGGGTCCACGATACTGTCCTTGCCCAATTTCAGAATCTGCTTGCTTAGCTTGTTTGAGTGCAATATCTTCGGTGAAAGTAATTACACATTCAAGTTTGGGATTGTACCGTTTCAATCTACGGAAGTATAATTTTGTGAGTTCGACTGAACTAATTTTTCTGTTCCTTAGTAAATGGGCTAATTGGGGTAGAGAAAAATAAGCTATGTCTTCAAAATTCGTAGGTATTTCAATATCTGAATAATTCGTTATTTTAATTGGTTTTTGTATCTGTGAATAGTCAATATCAGGTAATTGAGGATTGAAATAAAGAACGGGAGATATACCGTGGTCCATCTTCGTTTTTCTAAGCTGCAGATAATTCGATCGTGAATTATTGAGACCTTTTAACATCTGATTTCTTTCTTTATCAGTAAAACTAAGTCCAGCTATCTTTTCTGCGCTCGTAAGAATATCTTTAGTAATTAATCCATCATGCACACTATTGTTGCACATCACTCATCACTTCTGCACAGCTTTACCTTATTATCTTCTAATATTAATCTAATATTCTATTAACTCTTTATTTTGGATATTCATTGTGTTTTCAACAGTTTGTGCTAAATTGTGATGAATTATTGTTTTACATCATCTATTAATTTCTAATTCCATTCACATTAATCATTGTTATATCTTACGACCATTAAGGTTCAATCTAATGAAATGTCCCGGTATATATCATTTAGCAAAGTTTATTGAGCGACCTAATCGCTTTTTAGCTATAGTTAGATTGATAGATTCAGGTAAAACAGTCGAAGCCCATGTTCCAGACCCCGGGCGACTTAAGGAACTATTCCTACCTAATGCGCAACTTGTGTTACGTGAGGCAACTAATCCAAAGCGAAAAACCCGTTATTCCGTTATAGGGGTTAAAACAGGACAGGTTTGGGTAAACATTGATTCTATGATTTCAAACCGACTTTTCCAAGAAGAGTATACTAAACTCCATGTCTTTCGTAACTATGAGATTATAAAACCCGAATTTACGGTGGGGAAGAGCCGATTCGATTTTTTGATGTTTGACCCTGAAACAAAAGAAGAGACATTGGTTGAAATTAAAAGCGCGACACTAGTGAAGAATAACATAGCGTTTTTTCCTGACGCTCCAACTCTTCGCGGTAAAAAACATGTGAATGAATTAATAGATGCGATTAGCACAGGATATCAGGCTTTTATAGTGTTTATAATAAAGCGAAGTGATGCGGAATCTTTTGCGCCGAACTGGAAAACTGACCCACATTTTTCAGAAGCTTTATCCAAAGCAGTCTGGAAAGGGGTCAATATATGTGCTGTAAAGTGTGAGTATGATCCATTTGAGAGAAAAGAACTAAGTATTCTGAATGAAGTTCCCATCACACGGCTCAAATCATAGAAAGCTAATTTTTCATACAAAATCCATAAAGAATCTATAATATATAGCTGGAGAGTAAATTGTGTTTGTTGAGGGTTATTAGCATTTTGCATAAAGAACTGTTTTCTAATGTTAGTCATAAACAACTAAAAATAATATTTACAATCTAACTCTACAAAAAAGCTGTAACTTCACTATAAAATGATAAATTCATTTATATGATAAATATGAATCTTTATAAGATATATAATGTTAAAATAACGTTGCATATCGAATGATTTATAAAATAATAATTGAAATATTAAATGTAAACCAATCCGAAAAATAGTGATGCGAAATGTCTGATAATAAAGCAATGGAAGGCGTAAAAGGATCTACAATACAAAATGATGCAAAATTAGCCGTAAAGCATTCACCAGCACTTATTGAAATTATAAAACAAGAGATCCCGTCAAAAATTTTCATATTTATATTAGTTTTCAGAGAATTAAGCCTAACAAGACTTGCAAACCTAATTGGGAAGAGTAAGGCAACTATTCTTCGTCATATTAAACCAATGATAGAAAGAGGAGTTGTTTCAGAAGTTAAAAAGGAAAAAAGTAGGGAGAATTACTACATACTTGCAGAAGAAATCACCATGAATCCAATAGAGCACTTATATGCGTTAGGTATAGAAGAGATGACACAAGAAGAACGAAAAGAAATGTATAATTCACTAATAGATACTAGAGAATTAGCTTTTCGCTTTCTGAAAAAACTGATTAGTCCAACAATAGACTATATTGAATTGTTCAAGGAAACTAGGCAAGATATCCCAATAGCAGATAATAAAACGTTTTCCCAATTGAGTGAAGATATGAAACTTGAGATTTTATCAAGTACTTTTAGTGAGAAATTTAACGACGTATTCGAAGAGAGTCTCAAATGCTTTCGTGCAAATTATCATGAAGGGCGGAACAAACTTGAAACTGAAAGGGAAACCAAGCAAGAAATTGAAGAGTTGGATAATGATTATCTCCTATTTATCATAAAACTTCCTATTAAAAAGATCCTTAGATGGACCTAATTTCCTATGAGGGAAGGTGAAATTGATTTCTTTCTATTATTGATAAGACTCGCTCTTACCTATGTTAAGGAGTTTTCAAAGAAGATAATTAATTAAAATTACATGTCTATTTTCGACCCCTCAATGAAATTTATTCAACATCACCTTATCTACAGTCGCTATTACTTTTTCTGGTTTAAATGGCGTGACTATAAAGTTTACTGCGCCCGCTTCCAATGCTTCCATTATCATTGGTTCCTGATATAATGCAGTCACTATCACTATTCTAGCTTCTGGATCAAAATCCCGAATATGGCGAACAGTTTCTATACCATCAAGTTCTGGCATTACGATATCCATTGTAACTAGGTCTGGGTGGAATTTTGCATAAAGCTTAATACATTCCTCACCTGTTGCAGCTTCAGCGACTACATCATACCCGTTAGAAGTGAGAATTTTTCGCAACATCAATCGTATGAACTTAGCATCATCTGCAATTAATACTCTCTTCATAGTCAATCCCCATGTTTAATGCACTACTCTCTCTTTATCTCCTGCTATTGTTTAAGGAATCATTATCATAATTTCTACAGCAAGAATTAGCTATATGCATTTATTTAGCAAAAACAGCTTAAATCAGCTTGATTACAATCAACTAACTCATCTAATAATTTTTCAGCTGCTACTAAAGAGTCAGCTTCGAATACATCATAAGCTATACCACTTTGCTGGTGTAACCTTTTGAATTGGAGAGACCCTAATTTAGAATCAACGATCCGCACAACCCTACGAAGACCTTTCTGAGATGCATACACTTGAGCCTGTTGAATACGCATAGCACCTTCGGGACTAGTGGGCTTAAAGTCTCTCATATCGTTTATAATATCAAAATCGGGTTTAAGATTATTCAATTCTCGTTTAATCGCGTCCACAGCCCTTCTTGTCTCATCATAGGATATAAAGCCTTTTAGTTCGATATAGAGACGATTTTTTTTACGGTTAGTTGAAATGACATACATTTCGCGTCAATCTCCATTTGCTGTTTTATCTTGTGTTTTAATTATCGTTTCAAATTAAGTGTTATATAAAACTTTAGAATTAACTTTTTTCCTAAAACTTAACAAGTAATTTTTTTCATGTAAGCCATATTATTTACTATTTTAAAAAAACAAAAACTTGAATTAAAGCAAACAATTAATTTCCTCATAAAAGTACAAAGTATAGGGCAGAACAAGCCTTTCTCTGTTCAACAGAGAATAGTATGATCTTTTAAATTATTAACACTAAATGACTCTAGATGGTGAATTTCTTGATTAATTTCCCAAAAACACGAATTATTGGCATATTACTTATATTTTTAACGATTTTTTTTATATTGACTTATGTTAGAGCTTACACTGACCCTTTTCGCCCTTCAGATGGAACAAGCTCGACTTATCGCTGGGATTTCGAAGGTTTTAGATCATCTGGAGCATTAAACGACACTCATATTGATCATAATGATATCATATCAGCTGATTCCTTTGATATACTAAATCCCACATATGCCGAATTCAGTGTTTCATATTCAACCTTTGGCGCATTTCTTGAAGAGACGATTGATGGTACAATGCACAATGCTACCCATTCTTTAAGATTTATTCCTTCTTTTCTTATCGACCCTACAAATCACATTTATGTTAATGAGAAGGGGGAAGGAAGTAATCGGACAACTGTGGGCTATATTAATCCAAATAATATTGATATTGGTTCAAAAATCCTATTAGAAGCATTTATGGCAAATGTTACGACAGAAACGGCCTGTGATGTCGCAGATACGACGCGTGAAGCATGGAAACTAGAGTATATTTCCAATATCCTAAATATCACTGCTTTTTATGACACAGTTACTGGAATTCTATTAAAAATGGATTTTAAGACAATTGGGGGTGGTATTGGAGATATAGGAAATTCTACGGATTGTTACACTAGAAAATATGGACAAAAAAGCGTAGAAGAAGTCAGTACTCGGATTCAAACATTAATTTCAACGAATGCGTGGGATACAGATAAAAACGGTCTCATTCCATTTGCTGACCCGATTATACCTTTCATATGCTTAGCAGTTATTTCAATGATCCAAAAAAGTAGAAAAAAATAGCTTAATCGATTTCATCTATAAACAGATATTTCTATTTGATAAACAGAGATCATTTCAGCCATTTAATAATAATGCACTAATTTCTTTATAAAAATATAAAGTATAGGGCAGAATTAGGTTAAGGTCAAGAGAATTTAGGGAGATAATAAGGGAGTCCGAAGAAACTACGTAGCACACTTATAGCGTATAGGTTGGTGGTGGTGAGATTTTGGTACAACCGAAAAAATACTGGGCATGTAACCAAATTGGGAAGAATAATGCAACCATGTTCTTTATTGAATTTTAACACATGATAAGTCACAAAAATAGAAAGGATTATAGTGACAGGATTTTAATTGATCTTTCCTTAACTCTTAAACAGGAAATTAAAGAATATGTTTTAGTAAGAAACAAATTTCTAAGTGAACCATACTGAATAAAGTATTTTCCAATTAAACTAATGGATGCTAAGATTGTGTTTTTTGATAATAAAATGCTATTCTTTTTAATCATCTTTTCATTCCAATTGTTTGTTATCAATACTAATGTTTATAGAACCAATTCTTTCTCAATAGCGAAACCTCTTCAATTATCACCTGGTACTATGGCTCCAGATTTTACTTTGACCGATATTATGACAGAAGAAACGTTTTCATTAAGTGATTTTCAGAATAAGGTTGTTATTCTTGATTTTTTTGCGATCTGGTGTCCCCCTTGTAAAGCAGCAATACCTGATATGAGGAAAATCTATTATGATTATTCAACTGAAGAGTTAGCCATTATCTCTATCGACATTGAGCCAAGTGAAGAGAAAGATCTAGTATTATCCTTTGCCATCGACTATCAGATGGAATGGTTTGTAACTCTAGATAATGATAGCATAGTATGGGAAAACTATGGGACAGGATACATTCCCACAATGTATATTATCGGTCAAGACCAAAGAATTGCTTATTCAGAAATAGGGTTCAATTATGAGAATGTTCTCAACACACTTGACGGATTAGGATTAGAATCTAGCGCTACTACAACATCAGATGGAGATGGATCTCCTAGTGTTGAACCGTTGGTTATTTTAGGAATTCTGTCAATAGTACCTATTGTTGGATTAGTAATTGTAATTGTTGTAAAATTCTCAGAAAAGGCCGCATCTCGGGATTTAAAATCGCCTAGTCCATGGAAAAGCAAATCTGATATACCACAAATCCAGCATGGGATCCAATTTTGTCATAATTGCGGTAATAAAGCAGATTTAAGTGATAGGTTCTGCATCAATTGTGGTAACCGTCTTGACTGAACGAGAGTTTCCATATCCAATGTGAGTTGATAAACAGGATCGATTCAGACATTTGGCAGATATAGCAAAGAAAAATAAGACAAGAATTTCAAAGTGTTTTAATTGTCATCGCAGTTTAAGCACTATTAGCGTCCAAGGAAACCAGAAACCATGAGGCTCATTGAGATCGCGTTAGAAGGAAAGGTCTGGCGTTTTTTACCCCATATTCGGCTTGAAGATGTCCTTCATTATTTCAAAAAGCAACATAATGCCTCTGCTGAAGAAATTATCTGCATGGGGAAATCATTATCCCTTTTTAGTCCTGATAGAACCCTTCAAGATGTTTTAATCGAAATTGATGAAAAATATCGTTATTACACTGCCAGCCAAGTCGTTCAAATGGAAATCCAAAAGGTACCAAAAAGAAAAAATATACGTGAAGACTGAGAAATTATCCTTGATGGAAAGAGAATTATACCGTTTATGGGTGAAAGAATGATATTAAAAGAGGGAAAGCGTCTTATAGTCGTTAAAAATTATTATTTTACACCTGATTCGATTATATTTATTCAAGAAGACGGGAAACTTTACGAAATTCCTGCTGATGATAACAGAGTTGAAAAAATATTTCCTGAGCATGTTAATCTCATTCAACTAATTAATTCAGACAATATATTCGATTTACAAACCAACCAATACATATAACCACTATTAAAGACGTTTAGCATGATTCCTCATTTTAGAGGGAGAATGATGTCAATGAAATCTAGACTCAAGGAGAGAAAAATTGTGGCAAGTAGTCTTTATGTTCTTGAAGATATTCATCTAGTAATTTTTCTGCTAAGTTTAGGTCATCAACCATCAATGTAAATGCCTGAAATGCTAACTCTCGATCACCTTTGATAGACGACTTCGTGATTAGTTTCGCAATTGAAATTTCTCGTTGACAGAGAGCAGCAATTCCTTCTGGTAATCTACCCATTTTCATTCCCGATACACCATGGCTGTTAATAAGGGCAGGAACTTCTACTATTGCATCATCCGGCAAGTTGCTGATAGCACCGTTGTTAACAATATTTACAGCGGGTTCATAGGCATTAGCATTGGTAAAAATCTCAGTAATAACGGCGTCTCCTCTTTCTTCTGGATTGGGGTGCAGGTCAAGTGGATGTTTACCTGTAACTATAGCATTAATTTTATTCCACATTTGCTCTCTTTGCATTTGTGCCCGTTCAAAATCATACAATTGAATATTATATTTCAGCCAATTCTCTTTGGTAAATGTATAAGGCAAATACTCGGCTAAATGACAGTCGCCTGGTACAGGTAATAGCCCGAAGACGTTGAACATATGCTGTGTGAGAGGCTCGAAATTAGGGTTAATATTTGGTGCTTCCTTTCTGATTAATGGATACATGTCCTTCCAAGTGCCAAGACGTCTGACATCGAGCATCCATGTAAAATGATTCACCCCAGCTGCTTTGATGTCATACTCTTCTGTTGCTTTAGCTGTAAAATAGGATTCTATTTTGGCACTTTCATCGCTCCATTTGAATTCACAATCAAGATGTTCTGTAATCCCTAGGTCGTTCGCTAGGTAGCGCCCGAGGATAGCGTAACCTAGCCAGATTTGATGGCATAGACCGATGCATTTCACGTTTGCATATTGTGCTGCATATCCAATCCGTGGTACAGGATTAGTATAATTGATAAGCCAAGCTTCGGGTGCTAAATCGTGGATGTCATTCAAAATAGGCATTATAATTGTTAAAGAACGACATGTGTGCCCGAAACTACCTGGTCCTCCATTCTCAGCATAATGCCAGATCCCATTTCGTTTTCCAATTTCATGATCGATTAACCACGTCTCTTCCCTATCCACTGCCACTGTTAGGAATACAAAATCAGCATCGGGTAAAATTTCCTTCCTATTCGTAGTTGAGATAATTTCCATATTAGAATTCCATTCTTTATTGATCAAATTAGCCAGTGCGGTTATAGCTTTAAGATTTGTTTCGTTAATATCAACTAGAGCTAATGTGGCCTTTCCTTTTAGATCTTTATTTGCCATTATTCCTGTTAAGTTTTCTAAGCCGAAACTAGCGCTTCCTGCACCGATTATAACAATATTTATGTCATTTCCCATTTATTATTCCTCTACAATTTCCATAAGACTTACATTAGCTGTGTCATATAACATTAGCCGAAATTTATGAGATAGAGACTAGTATAGAGCCAAATACCACTAGAAGAATCCCTAATGCTTGAGTTTGAGAGATTTTTTCTTTAAGGAGAATCACCCCAAACACGGCAGCAATTAGCGGATTGACTGATGAAATGGGTGTTGCACGTAATGCACCAATATAATCAATTGAAACAAAAAAACAAAGGGCTCCAATGCCGTAGCCGAGTATTCCGCTACTTCCTAGCATAAAGTAGGTTCGTCTAGGCATTTTGTGGATTGAAAAGCGCCAAAATGTTTCTGAATGACGATTATTATACCCCGAAGTAAGTGTCCATAACCCTGCGACAAAAAAAGCGAAAATTGCAAATCGTACCATCGCTAAGGAGTACACATCAATTGGATGATCTAAAAGAAGTTGGATGGTAAGAACCGCAAGCCCCCAAAACATTGCAGCCGTAATTGCCATTATAATAGCTATTTTCAGCTGTTCTGATTCAGAGACATTTGGTGATTTCTTCTGGGGTTGTTGAGATACAAAATAAATTCCTACGACTAGTACCAATGTTCCTATTACCACTACTGCAGAAAATGCTTCTGTACCAGTCACTAACAAAAAGATAGCGGAAAATAGAGGATAAATTGAAGCAATAGGCATTATCTTTGAGACATCACCTCTTTGCAGAGCTCCGAAGAAAAGAAACTCGGCTATTAAAAGAAATACAACGGAAATTGTCATAAGCCAAAATATTTCCTCTGAGAAGAGATCTGCAATTTTTCCAAACTGATTAACGAAGAGAACGATAATTGAGATAAATGCTACACCTGAAAGACTTCTGACAAAGAGCGAAATAAAGGCAGATTCGGACTTTATTCCTATTTTATATAAAACCGCTGACAACCCCCAAGAGAATGCTGCAGTAAGTGCTAAAATGACGCCAATAATTTGATCATTGCTCACAACAAGTACCTTCAAAATTTCAAAAATACAGTGAATCAAAGAAGATGAATAGATCAGCTGAGCTTAAAGAGTAATATGAGATTTAAATTCTTTTTAAGAAGAACGGATCAAGGATCATGAAAGACTTGAATTCTCAAATTTAAGGTCTGTGGGGCGATTTTATCAAAAACTCAATGATTAAATTTCCTCAATCTGAGATAATTGAAAAAGAGATCATTGCAAAATTTTATCATATCCTCAAGAAGACCAGCATTTTATCTCCAACTTATCACATCTACAATGAATGGTCCCTGCAATTTAATTATTTATATGGCAGAATTCTAGAGAACAATAAGGTTAAAAGTCAGCTTCAAACGTTTGTTAAGGAATTGAAAATTAATATTTCAGAACCTAAACGGTTTGTTTTTTGTCTCTACACATATTATGCTTTATTTCTAAAATTATTAATGTTTGAAATAGCGTTTAAATATATCCCTGACCAAAGAATTACGAAATTGGGAATAAAGAGCACCTCACTTCTTACTTATCTTAAAACACATCAAAATGAGCAGTTTAAGATTTTTAAGATAATAGAAGAAGGAATCATTGAAGGAAGAGGACTGAAAATAAATAATTTTCTTAACGGAAGATTTTTTTCTTGGTACCTAAACCATTGGAGTGATTGTGAGGAAATTATTGGAAAAACTCTGAATTTATTATCTGAATACGATTTAAAAGCCCTATGTCAAGATAAAACAGTATCACAAGAGTTTTTACGACTGCTCTTTGAGCGATTCATGCCTAAATCACTTCGACACGATTTAGGAGAATTTTTTACGCCCAAATGGTTAGTTGACTACTGCTTAAACCAATTGAATCTTCAATTAGACAACCGAATTTTAGATCCAGGTTGTGGTTCAGGAAGTTTCTTAAGACGTGTTATTGATCAATTTCGGGAGAAATACAGTATTACACCAAATTCAAAGCCAGAAGAGATAAAAAAATTCCTTTTATTGATTTCAAACAATATTGCGGGTTTTGATATTAATCCTGTATCTGTTATGACTGCTCAAGCTAATTACTTTCTTGCAGTGATGGATTTAATCCCTTTCATGGAAAATAGCATGACTATTCCCATCTACCACACGGATTCTATCTTAACCCCGCTTTTTCTACCCGAGATGGATGATAAAACACACTCAATAGAATACTATCACATTACTTCTAGTCAAGAGACATATCGTATACCTAAAGCAATAGTAACGAAACGTCATCTCCCTAAAATTCTAGAAATTTTACGTGAGGGGATAAAGCAGAACATTGCAGAGCACATCATTAAAAAAGAATTAATAACTGTCTGTAAACCCTTAAAAAAGACAGAACAAGTGGTTGCAGGTCTTTTAACCCTCTTTTCGGAATTCCTTCATTTACAGTCTATAAATGAGGCATATTTTTGGGTAGATATGTTACAAAATGCGTTTGCTCCAATTTTTCAAGATCCCTTCGATTATGTAATTGGAAACCCTCCTTGGATTAAATGGGAATTTCTTGCCCCAGAATATAAAGAAAAGTTAGGTAAACTCTATCTGAATGTTTATTCTTTATATTCTTATACAGGAATGCAAGCAAAATTAGGCTTTGCCCATGATGATATCTCAATAATCTTTACCTATATCGCTGCTGACAAATATTTGAAAAAAGGGGGTATATTGCTATTTTTAGTTAAACAAACCTTGTTTAAGAATGAAACAGGGAGGGAATTTCGTCGTTTCTGGATTGAAAAAAAGGGAGTTCCATCCATTCCCTTAGAAGTTCTAGAAGTTTTTGATTTACGAGAACTTTGGCCGTTTAAAAGGACTAAAAATGGTGGTTCAGGGGCGGAAACAGCTTTACTCAAGTTAAGGAAAGGGCGAAAAACAAATTATCCTGTCTCTTATTATAAAATCATGCCGGAAGGAGAATTACCCAGACTAGGTGAATCAATAAACTCGGTGCTCCCCCGAACAAGACGAGAGGAATTAGTTGCAGAACCAGATCCTGTTGAAGGGGATGAAACTGCGCCTTGGATCATTAGAAATAAAGATGAAAAAATTCTGCATCTACCAAGAACTCCTTCTGCCTACCCTGCCCGTCATGGAATAGTTTGCGATTTAATAAGCGTTTTTCAAGTTCAACCAACAAGATTTGGAATAATAAATAAAAACAAGGAAGCAGCAGTTACTTTTATTCAACCTGGAAACAAGGGAAGGAAGAAAATCCAGAAAAATAAAATTCGAGAATATCCCGTTGAACCAAAATACATTTTTCCAGTGGTAAAAGCCCGTCATCTTAAACGATGGCAAATAAAAGGCTATTCATACATGCTCATTCCTCAAAAAAAAGCAGGGGAACAAAATGAAGCTTTATTAAATGGAACATTCCTCTATAAATATCTCAAAGTATTTGAAGAAGAATTAAAACAAAGAAAATCTCAATGGTTTCAAAGAAAACCATTTTATTCACTATTTGGGATTGGAAAATACACTTTTTCGAAATATAAAGTCTTTTGGACCTGTATGGGAAAAATTACAGGCAAAAAGCATCAATTTGCCGTAGGAAATACAGTGAGGGATCCGTTATGGGGAGGAGAAGCTAAAGTACTGATTCCTGATAATCCAATTGGATGTATTCCTG
>JAEOTF010000515.1 GCA_016840025.1 Candidatus Hodarchaeota archaeon | reverse complement strand
GAGATTAATGCAGAGAGGTCGTCAAAGGGAGTTATATCACCTTGATTTAGATAAATTAATTCTAAGCAGCTCAATTGTTCAAGATATGAAAGAAATTCTCTCGATACTGGAAAAAACTTACGATTATCCAGTAGATATCGAATTTACTATTAATTATATTAATGAGAACGATTATAAAATTTATGTGCTTCAATGTCGACCTCTTCAAGTAAGGAGTGAGACAGAAAAAATTCAAGAACCAACAGATATTAGAGAAGAAGATATCCTAATAAGAAGTGCTGGACCTGTTATTGGAAATGGGAGAGGAAAAACTATCAAAAGATTGATTTATGTTGTTCCTGAAAAGTATAGCGAACTATCAATGCAGGAAAGATACGGAATTGCCAGGTTAATTGGGAAACTTAATCAAGAAAATAAAGGATCTGATTTCAAAACTGTTTTATTAATAGGGCCGGGTCGATGGGCTACCTCTTCTCCATCGTTAGGAGTCCCAGTTGCGTTTCATGAAATTAATTCAGTTTCTATTATATGTGAGGTTGCTGAAATGCATGAGAATTTAAACCCTGATGTTTCCCTCGGAACACATTTCTTTAATGATCTAGTCGAAACAGATATGTTATATATGGCAGTCAACCCAAGGAAAAAAAATGTTATTATTAAAAAAGAAGTGTTTGCGGAAATGGAAAATAACCTTACAAGAATAGTTCCAGATGCAGAAAAATATGAGGATATCGTTCGAGTTATAGAAGATAAAGATTTGAAATTTTATGCTGATCCAGTAAAACAAACTGCAATTTTATACAAAAAAAAATGAGAGTGAAAACGATGAAAACTAAACAAGATATTGTACTTTTTCCAGGCTGCATGATATCTTATAGATTACCTTTTATTGAAGTTTCAATTAGGAAAATTTTAGAGTTTTTTGGAATAAAATATTCTGAACCCAATCCTAGATTTTCATGTTGCCCTGAGCCAAATGGAATTAAGAATTCTGATGAATTAGCTTATACTATCACTGCGGCCCGTAATCTTGCTCTTGCAGAAGACGAAATGAAAGATATTTTAACACCTTGTAACGGTTGCTTCGAGACTCTAAAAGGAGTTAGAAGTGAGATTCGTGTGGATAGCCATTTTAGAAATGATATTAACTCTCATCTAGAAAAGATTGATTTGGAGGTCTCTGGTCAAAGTGATGTTTTACATCTTATAGAATTTTTCCATAAATTAGGAAAAGATACGATTAAAGATAGTATTAAATATCCATTAACAGGATTACGTGTTGCCGTCCATTATGGATGTCATTTTTTACGACCAAGTAATAAAATTCAGATGGATGATCCAATGGAACCACATATTTTTGACTCATTAATTGAAGATTTAGGAGCAAAAAGTGTAGAATACGACAGAAAAATGGATTGTTGTGGTGGTAGTTTGGCCCGAGCGGATAACCCCGATTCTGGAATGGAGATGATCCATAGTAAATTAGAGGTTATGAAAGAAAGAAGAATTGATTGTATTGTAGTTGGGTGCCCTCAATGTTTTATACAATTTGATCATTTACAGCAGGATCTGAAAAAATTAGATTATGAATATGACATTCCAGTGTTGTACTATTCAGAATTATTGGCAATAGCTTTAGGGATTGACATTAGAGATATTTTAAGAAAATTTCACAGAACTCCAGTAGATAAAATATTCGATAAAGTGGATTTGATCCATCAAAAAAATGAAGAGATAAGGAAATATTTTGATTTGGATTTTTTGAAAAAATGTTATGACTGTGGAGCGTGTAATAACGATTGTCCAGTTGCTAAAATTACGAAATTTAATCCTAATCAAATAGTAAAAACTATACTTGAAGGGAGCATTGATAAATTGTTAGAAAACCCAAGTATTTGGATGTGCTTAGATTGTTATGTATGTTATGAACTTTGTCCTATGAGAATAGGATTAGTTGACATATTCACAACTTTGCGGAATTTGGCAAAAGATAGGGGATTCATAACTAATGGATTTCGTGGAGAGTATGATGCTTTTAAAAGGATGGGGACAGTTGCTATGTTCTCACATTCTGCAAGAAAAAGAGTAGGTTTATCTTCAAATAAACCTGAATTAGATGATTTAAAAAAGATACTTAATGAATTAGAAAAAGTAGAGGAGAAAAGTTAGAGATGAGATGGGAAAACTATACAAGTTTACCGGAAATGTTTAGAAACGAACGAGTGTTCGACGGATGTGGTATCTCAGGATTTATAAATATTGATGGTTCTTTGATAAGCGGCCAGAATGTCATTGATATGTTATGTATTCTGCACGATCGAGAGAACGGATTAGGAGCAGGTTTTGCTGGTTATGGTATCTATCCTCAATATAAGAATTTTTACGCACTCCATTTTCTATTTGATAATCAAAAAATTCGATCAGATGTCGAAGATTTCTTGGTGTCAAAAGGAGTGATTATAATGTCTGAACCAATACCTACACAAAAACCAACCAATATAGATAATCCACCAGTTACATGGAGGATTTTCTTTGATCCAAAAGATAGTAAAACCTTATCTCCTGATGAGCAAGTAGTTCAAATCGTTATGGAGATAAACGAAAAGTTGGAAGGTGCGTTTGTTATGTCTTCGGGAAAGAATATGGGAGTATTTAAAGGCAATGGCTGGTCTTATGAGATTGCAGATTTTTACAAACTAAAAGAATACGAGGCTTATATGTGGTTAGGCCATAGTCGTTTCCCAACGAATACACCTGGTTGGTGGGGTGGTGCTCATCCATTCAATTTGCTAGGTACTTCAGTTGTTCATAATGGAGAAATTACATCTTATGGTACCAATATGAGATATTTGGAATCATTTGGGTATAAATGCACATTGTTTACGGATACGGAAGTGATCGCGTATTTATTTGATCTTTTAGTTAGAAGGCATAAAACTCCCCTTCCAATCGCGAGTCTAGCCCTTGCCCCTCCACTATTTCATGATATTGAAAGGATGGACAAAAATTCTCAAATAGCGCTTAAAAATATTCGAGCTACTTATAGGTCTGCGATGTTAAACGGTCCATTTTCCATAATAGTAGGACAAACGGAACCTGTTCCAACATTAATAGGATTATCCGATAGAAAGAAATTAAGACCCTTAGTGGCAGCAATTTCAGAGGATGAAAATACGGTTTATCTAAGTAGTGAAGAAGCTTCATTTAAAAGGCTGATGTTAGATTCGTCAAATTCGTTTAAATTTAAGAAAATATGGCATCCTAAAAGCGGAACAGCCATTATAGCACGAATGGGTAATGGTTTAGAAAGGAATGGTTTAGAAAAACCGTTAGAAAATTTGGAATTATCAGTGGGGG
>JAEOTF010000514.1 GCA_016840025.1 Candidatus Hodarchaeota archaeon | reverse complement strand
AGGAAAGGGTAGAGTGATACCTAGGATTAATCCAAGCATTATCAACATACTGTAGTTTTTCTTCATAATAAAATCCTCCAGTGATACACATCCATAAATGAAATGTATCAAAGGTATAACCTATGTTGATGAATTCATAAAAAAGATATCTAAATTGTGAAAGAAAATACTGCCTAATAACTCGCCATTTTTAACTAGTTGTTTTAAACTGAACATTATTTTTATTAAAGAAAGAGAAAAGCCAATACCCCCGCCACAAGAAGTGCAGGTAATAAATTACCTACTTTTACCTTACCGATGCCCGTTAAATTAATACCAAGGCCTATAATCAGTACACCACCTGCAGCTGACACGGTGTTAATCACTATATCAGGTACAAGATCCGCTATGAATAGTGAAAGCAATGTTATCGAGCCTTGATAGGCTAAAACGACAAAGGCAGAGAAAAAGACTCCCATACCGAGAGTACTTGCAAACGCTATAGAAACGGTGCCATCAAGAGCGGATTTTGCTAATAGTAACTCAGGATTTCCTAAGGCATCCTCAAAAGAACCAATTATAGCAAGTGGACCGACACAAAAGATCAGTGACGCTGATACAAAGCTTTGGATGAACCTTTTCTTTCTTTCAATTCTATCAATATCCGTCTCTCTAGAAGAGGTATTTACCGTTTTCTCTTCAAGCCATGCTCCTAATTTATCTAATTTCTGTTCAATTCCTAAAATTTCTCCCAAAATCCCTCCTGAAACTAAAGAAATAATTACAATTAACGCAGCCCAAATACCCAATTCTTCTTCTAAATATAGAGAGACCCCAAGTACGAAACAGAATAATCCTATTCCTCCTAACACTGTGTTCTTGATCTCTTCATGGAATCTCTTTCCTACTACTAAACCGATCAAACTTCCGAATATAATTGCCAGAAAATTGACTAGATTACCAAAAAAGGGTGGGATTGCCATTTTAATTCATTTCCAAATAAAATGTAAATATTAATCTTCGTGTTTATATCAATATGAGCGGCATTACTGATTTTCAGATAAAATATGACGAAAGCACTTACGTTTCTCTTCAATAGCGGATGTTATTTCCCTTCCTTCTAGATCAAGCAAATATTGACGTAGAAGAGATAATACAGTCTGACTAAACTTTGATTTATCTTTATTAGCCTGGTTATATTGTTTTATCAAAAGACAATAATATGCTACATTAGATGAATTAAGAAATAGTATTGATTGCGAAAAATTCTGATGAATAGCGTCCTCAAAACTCATTTTTTGGTCATTATAGTCCTTATCAACGTAATAAAGGGTATCTATTCCCTCTTTGGATCTACAAAATAGCCAGTGGTTTTGATTATAATCTAGAAAAAGACCTGCTTTAGAGGCGGTGAACATAACTTCAAATAATTCTCGTATTTCTTCAATTGTTTTAAATATGGCTACAGGGCAGAATAAAAACTTTTGTAGGGCTAGAAGATGTTGTTCTACCTCAACAAAAAAAGTAACAGGATAATGTCTCCCTAAACCACTTAAATCTTGCATCCTCTCCCTGTGATATCTTGCTAGATCAAAATACTCTGGATTATCGTCAGGATTTTTTGGAAAGATACGTATAGAGAAGAATGATCCTTGATAGGTTTTTACAACTCGAATAGGTGTTGTATTACCGCCACTTAACCTGTAAACTTCATAAACTTCAAAACCGCCTTTTGAATTAAGTAATTCGGACTCATAAAGAGCAATTTGACCAGCTTTAGAAAGAAAAGTATCCAATGACACTTCAATTATTTTCACAGGTTCTGAAAACAGAGATGCGTCCATTTTAGCACCTCGAATATGTTACACCCTTGGTTTTAAGGACAACCATACCTTATCTTTCTTTAGGAGCCCATCCGAATTTCTAATTGATGAAATTTATCCCCTAGCTCTCCAATCTGTTTTAAAATAGCTTCCATTTTAGAGTCAAGAAGCTGAATATTTTGCTCTAAGTTTTGTAAGTGGCTAATGACTATTTGTAGCTCCTTTAAATCGCTAGATGGGACTGGTGAAGGAGTTTCTATAGGCATTTCTTGCTTAAATTCAGGAAGAAACAAAGATAGAACTTTATTGGTCAATTCTTCTGCGTGTGACTTGGAGATTGCATCCCCTATAGTTTCCATAATCTTTAGCATGTGGAATCTTATTTCTGGTTCAGTCAATGTAGTACACTCTGTACTCGCCCAAGTCCAGCGACCTCTCATTATTAAATCAAAATGAGCTTGTTGTTTATCGTGTTGGGAAATTCTAAGCGAATAAAGCGTACCTTTGATTTTTTCATCTAGTAGTATCGAAGAATTTTGTTCCACGACGTTTCTAACTCCATTCTATCAGCTAAAGGGAAAGGAAATTGGATTCTTTTTATTTCTCTCGTTCATTTCAGTTTAATGATAAAGAGGTAACTTTAGATAGATAAAGTTATAGCTTAATTTAAAGTTTAATAGATTTCTATATCAATGCATTCCTTTTAAACGAGTTTTACTTATTATTCTATGTAGTTTTGATAAAGTAGATTCCTGAAAAAGCCTTAAAGATTATTTACTTAATTAAACCATTCACGTAATTATATCTGCTTGTTTTTTGTTTGAGGATAAGAAAAAAAAGGGAAAAAAGTTCTTAAGAGAGATAATCTCTAGTCTTTTGGTACTTTACCTCTTGTAAGGATCTTAAAAAGGCCAATTATAGCAAAAGTACCAATTATACCAAGGCCTGTACCCAAGAGTAAGACTAGTGGATTATCAGAGATAGATTCTACCAAATCTGACTCTTCAGAAATTTCTTCCACTACAGTTACTTCAACTGTATCATTCACACTATTTCCATATGTATCGGATACAACAATAGTCACATTATATGTACTTCCGAGCTCCAGTCCGAGTGTATTTGTATTTATTACGAACTGTATGCTACCAGATGTCCATGAGTCTGATTCTACTTCAACATCATCTATAAAAATTTGGTACAAGCCAGGATGTTCGTCACTCACTGTCCAGACTAGCGTATCTGTTGTGCTACCTGCTTCAATCTCCTTATCACCAAGACTGTTGATTAATGGGGGTGTATTATCAGGTGTAGTTGATATTAGCACAGTAACAAACACCGAATCGGACACATTGCGATTGCCTGTATCATTTAGATACAATTCATATATCCATGTTCCATTAGTGAGACCATCGACATTTATTTCAATTGGGCTATAACCATCCCATGTATCACTTTCAATGACCGAATCATTTCTAGTTATTACATACATCTCAGGATCAACATCAAAACCTATCCAACGGATAATATGCCCAGCTTCTCCTTGATAGTAAGTAATATCGGCGGGTGATGTTACTCGTGGTGGAGCATCTTCATTAGCGGGATCTACTAAAGGATAGAAATCAGCGGTATTCCCTGTAATATTATATGGAACATCTCCAATACCAAATTCGGGTTGCACATCGGGTCCCGAATAATCAGACCAATAATTACCCGTATCTGTTTCGTTCCAATAATTATCCCCAATAGCAGTTTTATCATAAGCTTGTAACGAATTTCCGAGAAAATCATTGTGATGAAATGTGTTATCGTTACAGAAGTTATCCAGCCAAGCTCCAATATTATTATTTACAAAAGCATTGTAAGTTAGGAGATTTTGATCAGCAGCGTAACCATAAATGCCATATGAACAGGAAATAAGTGTATTGTAACTAATCTGGTTATTATCGGTGTACCATAGATATACTCCATAGAAGCAGGTGTCAATGAAATTATACGTTAGAATATCCTGAGTATAGGCTAAATAAAATCCCGTATAAGCGTTCTTACTAACCTCGTTGTAATCGATTGTATTGTCATCTCCCTGATAATCATAAACTGCAGTTGCACCCCTAACATTCAATAAATTTGATGAAATATTACTATAAGACAGCCAATTCATGTATATCCCATAAGTTGCGCTAAAGGAATCAATATCATTGTTAGAGAAATTATTGTAGTCCCCATGATGAAAATATATACTGATATATGTAGAATTGACAAAGGAATTATCAAAAAATGTATTGAATGAGCTATAGTATGAATAGACACCATATTGCATAGTATCAAGAACATTGTGCTCTATAGTAGAATTTCCAGATTCAGAAAGATAAATTCCGAACCGTTGAATCCGACTAATTTCATTATCTGCAATTGTAAGGTTGTGTGAATTTTCTGGAAGGATTCCGACATCTATTCCTTCACTGATTGAGTTTGAGGATATTTGGGTATGATTGGTGTTTTCAAGTTTAAGACCGTTCCACAAAGTGGAATTGATGTTATTTCCGGCGATAGTACTATTTTCAACATTCGTAACATTGATTCCTGTATTCAAGCCATAAGAGGAAGGAGAAAAAATCTCATTATTTGTAATATCGATGTTATTCCCGTCTTCTGCATGAATACCAACATCGGTTGCATTCTGGATAGTAATATCCGCGATAGTGATATTATCTCCCTGTGAATAAATCCCGATAGGATAGGGCAGTCTTGATGAGAGTGTGTTTTTCCGGAAATTGATGTTGGATTGCCCGATTCTGATGAAGGGAGTAGAATGATCGCCAGTATTATTTAAATAAAACGTATTATCTTCAATTAACATTTGTGCAGGGGAGTTTGGAGCTCCACTGGCATATAATCCGTAAGAATTGCTGAAAACAGTGTTATTTATGATTTTCGTCCCGTTTCCATCAACTGAATCAATAGTGATTCCGGAAGTCTGTGTTTGTATTGTATTATCGTTAATGTACGTGCCATTTGCATTTATGTCCAAGTAGATACCATGACCGTTAGTAGTAATTTGGTTATTTTGAATTGTACAGTCATCTTCGTTCCTCATTTTCCCCCTTATAAAAACACCATATCTTGTTACACCATCGGTATTATTAGAGATAAGATTATTTACAAAACGAATCTTTTCGTTAATCCCATCACTATAGAGATAGAAACCATAGGTAGTCGTAGTCGTTGAATTTTCACTTAAAAACTCAGAGCCTATGACAATAAGGTTTGTAACATTATTAGCATAGATTCCTAAGTTGTAACTGTATCTTACGTGAATATTTTGGACAGATGTGTTAGCGCTGTGTCCAATATATATACCTCGACCCCCTAGTATCTCTAAATTGTGAAGTTGGAGTGCTTCTGAAAATGAAACGTGAATTGCATAATTTACTGTGCTAAAGGGTCCATCGATCATTGAATTTGTGATATAACTGTCATTTACTAGATGATCTAGGATAAAAGCGTTTTGTCCAGCATAACCAAAATTAGTAAAAGAAGATTGGTCAATTTGGATTGTTGATGACTCATCTGCTAACAAGTAGGTTCTAAGAGTGGGATCATCCGTTGTAATATTGACGTTATCCAACACTAGAACACTGTTTTCAGTCACAGTGACATTAAATTCTCCGTTAGACATTCCATTCTCATTTAGCATGAAAATGATGTCGACATCGCTTAATGTAAGGCGTCCACCCGATTTTACCACAATACTTCCATTCATTAGGATTGTTTGAGCGGTTATTTCTTCTGTTCCTGTAATTTCCCAATCTCCTGTAGAGGGAGGTTGTGCTTGAGCAGGAATATTTCTAAAAGAGCTTAAGCTAATTGAACAGAGAAATAGACCCAATATTATGAACTTAATTAGTTTAGTTTTTCGTATATTCAATGGATATACCTCCATAATACCTCTCATTATACTTTTGAGAAATTTAACTTTCACAAAATGATTTCAGCTAGAATAATATATAGGTAACGAAATTACGCAATCTGAATGGAAAAAAAATGCTAGAATGCTCCTATGACTTAATACAATCTTTATCAAGTGTCCGGATGATTCTAATACTTTTAACAATTGAAGTATTTCACTAAACTTGAACAGTAACTAGTTAAACTGTTTGGGAAAATATTCTTTGACATAAAATGGGATTTGTAGGCAAGATATTTTCAGCAATAGTGATGATTCTTATTGTCATTGGAGGATTAGCTCTGGCTCAATCTCTCCCTGAAGAATCTTCTGATATGATTCTACCAATTATTATAATAACTTTCTTTTTAGCGGGAGTAGCAGGAGGAATAATTGTGGGAGAAGATGTTAAGTCGGTTATCTTCACTCTCTGTCTCCTAATCATTATTGGAACGTTATTAATAGCAGGGATGCTCTTTCTTTCGGCTGAAGAAGTTAGACAGGATTTGTTAGGAGAGGAATCAGACCCATTAGAAGATATTGGTTTAATAATCGTATTTATTATGCTTCTAGGTGCAGCGATAGCAACTGTGGTTCTTGCAGTTGGATTAGCGATCCTTGGTGGGATAGCTACAATTGGCGGCATATTTGGGACTAAGATACATAACAGGCTCAGTAATCACAAATAACACCCCAATATAGTCAGTATAAGAGAAAAAAGTAAGGAAAAGAAAAAAAATAGGGGAAGGAATATTTATTTTCTAAGTGATGCGAAAAGGGCACCATAAATGATTAACATAGCACCAACTAAACCCAGAATTGGACCCAGCTCTGTAAAATCATAGTAGAAAAGAGCAACCCCAATTACGCATATTGCTCCTAAAATTACTAAGATGATTTGCTGCATTTGTTGTCCTAAAGGAACTACCTCTAATATAATAAGGATTACTAGTATAAGAGCTATTAATGCCCCTAATAGTACCAATAAGGGAGCAAATCCGTAATCAGCAAAACCTGGCGGATCTAGTCCGTAATCAAGGCCAGTTTGTGTTCCAGTCCAATCTATAAAAATGCATATAATTGCTAGAAGAGCTCCTAAAATCACGATGATTTTTCCCGCGTCTTCTTGAAGTTTTTCTACGACAGACATAACCTTTCCTCCAAATTAAGTAACTTTTTACGTTAAAAAGAGGTATTGCGATGTTTATAGAAAAATCTTTCTTTCTATCTATATTTCATAATTTTTCTGAGAATTTTTTATCTAATCGATTTTGAAGAAGCAGAATTTCATCGGAAGTAATAAATGAATACAACAGATTTATCTCAAAGAAATTCTTTTCAATTATTCCCTATAAACCCATCTTCTAGTAAAAAGATTAGAATAAGCCAAATAAAAAAGATTTCTAATAATTTAGTAAATTTATTATAAGTATGGAATTACAGAATCTTTCCTTCATAACTGAACTTGTGGGAAAATCCATAACTCCTAGAAACGGCCAATAAACACGATAACCAGATTTATTCAACAATAACTACATTTGTTATTATATTATGGAAATATCAGATCGATCCAATGGAGAAACACCAACTTGAGAGAAGGTCTTATTGATCCTGATTGGAAAATTAAATATTCAAGTAAACTAACTACAGCAGAGGTAACTCTTGGTAAAGAAATAAAAAGTGGAAATCGGATTTTTATTCAGAGTGGATGTGGAAATCCTTCTAAACTAATTAAAACACTTGCTAATAATGCTAATAAGTTATCTGATATTGAGATCATTCATTTTCTGACATTAGGAGAAGCGCCATATACAGATCCAGAATTAGGTAATGGCAATGCATTTAGAACGAATGCGTTCGTCATCGGTGAAAATGTTCGGAAAGCAATTAATGAAGGAAGAGGAGATTATACACCTGTTCTTCAGAGAGAGATTGGACAGTTATTTAAAGATGGGATAATTCCAATTGATGTTGCATTTCTTACAGTAACCCCACCTGACCGATATGGCTATTGCTCACTAGGTATTAGTGTAGATATCTCTAAAGCTGCTGCGGAAAATACCCAAACCCTTATCGTCGAAGTAAATCCCCATATGCCCTATACATTTGGAGCTTCCTTCATCCATGTGTCTGAAATAGATCACATGGTTATTAATGATGTACCTCTCTTAGAAGCTATACCACCTCCACCTTCAGAAACTGCACATCGAATTGGGCAAAATGTAGCCCAGCTTATTGGGAATGGGTCAACGATACAAGCTGGAATGGGCCAGGTTCCTAATGCACTACTACGTTATCTCAGTGAAAAAGAGGATTTAGGAATTCATACGCAGCTTTTTTCGGATGGAATTCATGAATTAATCAGGATGGGTGTTGTAACCAACACAAAAAAGAGTATTCATAGAGGAAAAAGCATCGCTTCTTTTTGCGCAGGTTCTCAAAGACTTTATGACTTTGTAGATTGTAATCCTATGTGCGAATTTTATCCTGCCTCTTATGTTAGCGACCCGTTCGTTATTGCGCAAAATAAGAAACTATGTGCTATCAATGGCGCTTTAGAAGTAGATCTAACTGGTCAAGTTTGTGCAGAGTCTATTGGTACATATTTATATAGCGGTATTGGAAGTCATGCGGATTTTATGCGGGGAGCACGTCGTAGTAAAGGGGGAAAACCGATTATTGCACTTCCTTCTACCGCTAAAGATGGCACAATTTCTCGTATTGTCCCTTATTTGAGCCCTGGGGCTGGAGTTGTAACAACACGTGGTGACGTGCGTTTTGTAGTAACCGAATACGGAATTGCGTCCCTTTATGGAAAATCAATTCGAAAAAGAGTATTAGCTCTGATTAGTATTGCTCATCCTAAATTTCGAGAAGAATTGTTAGAAAAAGCGAAAGAATTTCATTATGTTCATCCACATCAATTACCACCACTTGCTACGGGGGTTTTCTATCCAGAAAATTTGGAGATTGTATCAAACATATTTGATCCACCAATCCTATTTCGTCCTATTAAATCTACAGACCAAGATATGCTCAAAAATTTGCTCTATTCTTCATCTGATGAAACAGTACTACAACGTTTCTTCTCCATGGTTCAAGCTTGGCCTCATGAAAAGGTGCAAGGGTTATGTCACATCGACTATGAAGAAGAAATGGCTATAGTAGGACTAGTTGGTGACCCGAGAGCGCCTGATACGCAAGATATGATCGCTATTGGGCAGTACTATTTGAATCGAAACACAAATTATGCGGAAGTCGCTTTTTTAGTTCGAGATGACTATCAGGGACAAGGAATAGGTACATTTCTACTAAATTATCTAATGCGAATTGCTAAAGCACGCGGTATACAAGGATTTATAGCGGAAGTCATGAAAGAGAGTAAGGCAATGATAGCAGTTTTCTACAAAGCAGCGAAAGAAGTACATAGCCAACGCCATTTTGATTCTGTAACTATTTCTTTTCCCCTTTAAGTCGAATGCCTGTAATTAACGTACAACAATCCATTGCAGTTCTTCAAAACACAATAATATAAGAATGACAGAATTTCACATTAGAGTCCACTCTGCCTTCTCTTAAAACTTCTTTTCGAGTATGATAGAAAAATAGATGAGAAAGCTAAAGTTAATATGAAAATAGAACTAGAATGCAGTTATAGACTTAATTTTACTTAATATCGACGAATTTGGTGTACAGACTAAGAGTTAGTCTTTAAAAAGATTTGTTGATTGTTAAAAAAAAGGAGATTAACCTGCAGGATAAGATAGGTGATCATTAATTGTCGTCCTTTGAGGATGCTCGAATTGAATGGAAAGCGATGTCCAGCCAAGTCAGTTGGTACACGCTTTTTGGAGATTTATACGTAATAAAATATCCTAAACTATCCGCTGAAGCATCAGCAGACAGTATAAAAAAATCTCTATTTGAAGCAGATGACAGTGTACACGCGTGGAGTGCAACAGCAGTAAGACAAAGAATTAAAGAGCGTATAATGCAAGCAGAACAACGGGGGATTATCAGAGAATGGTATGCGAATTTTGGATTCTTCTGTGAGCAAATGAATTATCTCAAGGGGATTCCAGAACAGGATATTGATTTTGTTTCTCGAGTTTCCTTACTTGGTGACGATGCTCCTTTCCGTAAACCACGAAAAGCTTTAATTAAGCAATTGGATCCTCCTACAAAAATAGTTACTGAAAAACTCATAAATGAAATAGCCAAATGGGCTCGTCCGCAATTAGAGTTTTACGGACTCCTCACAGGTGTTAATCGACGACTCTTTGCGTTTACCGATGAAGAAATTATAGAAATCATAGATTTTCTGCTTGATTATGAGAAAGCTGACAAGTTCCTCCGACAACGATTCATTGAATTCCCTGAAGATGAAGAAGAAGTATTCCCCTTTATAGGAGAAGGACATCCCGATATCCGTACAGAAAACAACTTCGTCCTTCAGTGCATAGCTAATGGAGACAAAGATTACTATCCTATTCGAGTTATTCAATTATGGCTTCATTCCCTTCTTAAGGACGATCCTGTTGCCCGTATGGCAATTGAAGATGAGAATTTCTTGAAAAAACTTGGAGAGAATTTAGATCAAGCTAAATCTCTCGTACTTGATTCCATATATGTCCTGAAGTTCATGGTTATTCAGGGACAATATCTTGGAACTTTGCGGGGGGAATACGCAACCAAAGCAGATTATAAGGGTTATGCAGGTCAGTTACATCACTTAATGAAATTACGAGAAACCATCCTTAATCGTCTTGACAAACACAAGGAGTTATTACCAGTAGAGTTTACCTTCTTGAAGGATCGACAACTTCTTTCAACCATTGGTACAACCTGTATTGAAGCAGTCCTAAAGCAATTAGAAAAACAAATCCCTGCACCAGAGGGAACTGGAATGACTCGTACAATCCTGCAAAAAAGAAAAGCTAACATGCGGAATGAAGTTATTCCAGAAAACATTCGTGATGATACTCTATATTCTTTCTTGCAGGTACAATTAGACTCATCACTCGAAGAGTTTGAGGTAGCAATTCGTTATCCTGCAAATATTCTATTTCCTCGTGGAGAAGCGTATTTTAAAGAAATGGAAGAACAAGTGAAGAAACAAATTGCAGAAATGGGCATGGATTTGAAACAAGAACTGAAAACGAGCGTAGACACTCCACAGACTATGGTTAAACAATATGGTAAAGATACTAGGACTTGGTTTGGTGAACTTGGTCTGGATATGGAAAAACAAGACGCAATTGATGTTTTTACCGCAATTATGGCATTAAAAGGCAGTGAAATCCTATTTGATGACGCAACAACGACACATAAAGAAAAACGAATTGTTGCGCAACACTTGCAAGATTATTTTGAGCCACAACTTAAGAAATTAAAAGAAGTTCATTCAGAGCTTAAAACTGAACCAAAAAACTTGGTAAAGGGAGATGACTAGCTTGACTTTTGATATTTCTAAGATGGATGAAATTTTACAGCAGAAGATAGGGCAGATGGGATTTCAGTATATTGCTCCCCAAATTGAAATTCTAAGAATGGCACGGAACTTACCTAAAAATGTTGATGATGAGCGATTAATTGCAAAAAAATTCCGTCTTGCTCTTGATGTTATTACTAAGTGGTTAGAACCTGTTTCAGAATACATTCAGAATCAGATAGAGGAAATGTCGGCCGAATTACTACAATTTCAAGAAACTGTAAGAGTAATGATTAAAGAGGGCAATATTACTTCATGGAAACAAGCTATGGAAAATCCTGAAATAAAGGAAGCATTGGAAGCTATTAAAATCCATAAAAACTCAATAGTTTCTCAACAACAAGATCTTCTCCACGCTCTGGGAAGACAACATATATCTACTCTTTTTGGGCTTGTACTTTATCCCTATCTTCCTACAAAAGATCTTTCTGAAGCTGTAAATGTCGCTAAATCCTATTTAGGACCAAATTATCTATATTCCAAAAACAACATTTATGCTGACGCTTTTATTCTAATGCGAATGGCACAGAGTGTCTTTAGTAAGAAAGTAGACAAAACACACTCTATTCGACTCATAGAGCAGATTATTGAAGAAAGTTTGGTATTTGTTAGGGAAAGCGAGAAAGAACAATGGACACTTTTCACAACAACTCATAAAGAAGGAAGATTTAGTCCAAGACAAGTAGATCAAATGATTAAAAGCGTTCTTGGTATTCCTCGTGTGCCTGCTGAAATGAAGGAAGAAATTAAGGTATATTATGATGCAACAGACGATCAATATACTATTATAGGAATATTCGACTGGTTACTTACCAAGGATGTCCTTAAAAAGCATAGAAAGCGAGAAGTTGGAAGAGTATCCATTGATGACCGACAATTCCAAAGAGGAGGACAAGCATACTTACTAGGATTATCATTTCTGGATAGACATAGTCGAACCGAAATTATTGGGAATGTGCCCGAATCTTCATTTGGGATGTTTGAGCGCATTATGGGACCTTTTACTGAACTTAAACAATCAGGTATATTTATTAAAAGTGCCCAATTTGGAATAGATGCTTGGGGGCTCCCTGAACAAGCTTGGTTAATAGATTTTACAGGAATTAAATCAGATATTCTCCGTTCCACTCTACTTCTTATTTCTGAAAAACAACCTAAATTTGATGCCTTAGAAGCAGCTCAACGATTTTGTAATGCGGTATTGGGAGGACGTGTAGATCGGAACGATCTCCATAAAGAAGATGATGTTTATATTTACACAAACAAACTTCCACGAGAAACATGGGATTATATTGGCAATAACCTTGTGAATATTCTAGAAGAAGCACTCGTACGAGAGGAAACAGCGGCTCTACGCATACTCCGCTCAATATTTGTTGAGGAAGATCGATCTAATCTGGTTACCTCAAAGAGATTCGTACCTGCGTTTCAAGTTGAATTAACCAGTCGAAATAGGGAATTTCAAGATATTTCAATCTATGCTCAAGAAGGATTTGAGTTTCAGTATCGACATGCTGGAGCAGCGGGGTATCCTTGGTTTTATGAAAGTAATTCTAACTATGAGGGACTAGTAATTGATGCACTTAAAGTTTCAGACCCTTCCAAGATCCGAGGAAATGTTGTTTTACGCCAGGTTGTCTATGAAATTGATGATGAATTCTTCATAATTTACTATCATTCACATAGTGAGGGGTTGTCTGTCTTAGCGTTTCGTGAAGCAGATATATTAGAAGGAGGTATCAGTCCAGTAGAGATCCTTTTCAGACCTCAAAGGCTCTTTGATCGAGGACCCAAAGGCAATCAGTTGAAATTGATATTGGAAAAAGCCCGAGCAACTGATCCTAAAGATCTAGCAACAGTTTTAAGCTCTCTTTAACAGGTGTAAAAAATGAATGAACAAGATATTGCTTGTGCGGGACGAGTTATAGTTGTTGGGACACAAGGAGGGGGTAAAACAGCGATGGCAACTAAATTGGCATCGATGAACGACCCGAAAGCCATTTATCAAGAAGAATTTGGAGGAACAGTTGAAACAGAATACCTTAAAGTCACAGCAAGTAATCAAAGTCTTTATACTATGTTATTACCCGTTGGGGGGCAAGAAAAATGGGCATCTCTCCGAACTGCGTATGGAGAAACAGCAGAGGGTATTATTGCAGTTCTCGATTCTTGTACAAAAGAGTTTTGGTCGTCATCTCTACGTCAAGCAGCAGGCCTTGCTCCACGAATTCCCTACGATAATTATCCAATAGGGTTTGTTTTTTCTAAAAGTGACTTAAATGAAACATTAAAGGATCATAGCCGACAAGTCGCTTTTACTATTGTAAAAGGAATGGAAGCAGCTAAAGAAAATGGTCTTACATACTACAGTCGAGGTCATAAGGTTATTCAAAGAAAAATACCACCCATCCGCTTGAGTGAAGTTCCTTTTTCCATTGCTGAGCAAATTATAGTGAACTCCTTGGAACAAGAATTCTTTTCAAATCTAGAACCTGGAAACGCGCGTAAAGGTACTCAAAAAATGAAAGGATTTAGCTTGGTTAACTGCCGACTCTTTTCTCGCGCTTTAACAGCTGCAATTAGTGTAAAGACAAGTTCTGATCAAACAGCTTTCTTAAGTTTGTTAAATGACATGCGTCCGACTTTACTTGAGCTAGATGGATCATGGGCTACTTTACAGCGAAAATATCCTGGTGCGGGAACCGAACCGTTAATTCCTCTTGATTTAGATCCATTAGATCTTGAAATTGTTATTTATGAAAAATTACTCGCTAATCGCGAAGATATATCCAATATAGTTCTCAAAGCAGCCGATATGGCAGATGAAACAGGCTGGAAAGTTGAAGGGCATGCATATGCTTCAATCTTCGATGACAGTATCCATAAGATGGCTAGTTTAGTAGAAGATATGATGAAGGCAATAAAACACATACAACCTGCAGAAAAATTTACTCTTTTAGATCCCGTAGAAACTTTATTTTGATGTAAATCGTAGCTAGCTGTTTACTAGACTATTCAATTTGATAATTCATAGTCAACACATAGCTTCCAAGTCAGTTATGGACATTCTGAAGAAATTAATCTATAATAGACAAAATCGTCAGGTTTAACTGATTAAGCATATTATGGAAAATAAAATCCATAAATCTAGTCATTTTACATAAATGATAAAAATTGTTTTTAAATATCTCAAAAGAACATAAAGGAAGGTTTAACAATGGAAAACGTCATTATAGAGAAGATTGATGATATTGCTAAAATTATTGTGAATCGTCCCAAAGTATTGAACGCTTTAAATCGTAAAACCCTAGAAGAACTCCGCACAGCTCTTGAAGAAATAAAACAAGATGATTCAATACAAGTTATTGTTCTTACAGGAGCAGGAGAGCGAGCATTTGTAGCAGGGGCAGATATTACTGAATTTCAAACTATGAATCCCCTTTCAGCTTCTAGTTTTATGGCGTTCGGTCAGAGTGTTTTTAGTGAAATCGAACACTTTTCCAAACCGATTATTTGTGCAATTAATGGCTTTGCACTTGGTGGGGGTTGTGAATTAGCCCTTTCCTGTGATATACGAATTGCTTCAGAGAATGCAAAAATTGGACTACCCGAGATTAATCTAGGCATTTTTCCAGGATGGGGAGGTACCCAACGTTTACCACGATTAATTGGAAAAGGAAAAGCGAAAGAGCTCATTTTTACAGGTGATATGATAACTGCAGATGAAGCTAACCGCATTGGATTGGTTAACAAAGTAGTGCCGGTTGAAAAACTTGAAGAAGAAGTTATGGGCTTAGCAAAGAAGATTGCGTTGAAAAGTGGTCCAGCTTTACAATTAGCAAAAGCAGCAATAAATCAAGGCACTGAAGGTGATTTAGAGACTGGATTAGCTCTTGAAAGGAATGCACTTGGGATCTGTTTTTCCACAGAAGATCATAATGAAGGCATAAATGCATTTATTGAAAAGAGGAAAGCAAAGTTCCAAAATCGATAAATAAGACCAGAATAGTCTTTAATTTTTTAATTACTCCGATTAAACGTTTCTGAGATATTCTCTAATCATTAATGCTGCTGTAGCACCTTCACCTGCAGCAGCTACAGCTTGTTTAATTGAGCCCTTGCGGCAATCACCCGCAGCGTAAATACCACGGGCTGATGATTGTAATGTCTGATCAGTAATAAGGAACCCCTGTGGATCTAAATCTACTCCAGTTAGAAATTTCGTATTAGGGGACATGCCAATAAATACAAAAATCCCATCTGGTTGATATGTTTTGACCTCTCCTTTATCCTTATGATTTATAATGACTGCTTCTAACTTATCTTCCCCTTTTATTTCCTGTATTTCTGAATTTAACCATACAGCTACTCCTTTTGTCTCTTCTACCTTTTCCTGCAAAACTGGGCTAGCTTTAGATTCCGATCCTCTTACTAAAATAGTTATATGTTCAGCAAATTTCTCTTTTAAGAAGAGTGATTCCTCATAAGCGGAGTTACCACCACCAACTACAAATAATTTCTTATTTTTATAAAATGGTCCATCACAAGTAGCACAATAATGAATATTGACACCTGCTAGTTTATCTGCACCAGGGACAGTAATTTCTCTATATCTACTACCAGCAGCAACTAGCACAGCGCTACATGTAAATTCTTGTCCATTTTGCATATTTACGACTTTATGAGGACATTTTTCAAAAGATCCCTCAGGATGGCATGGAGTGACAGTCACTACTTTTTGAGGAACAAGAAGTTCTACACCAAATCTCTCGGCTTGTCGTCTTACATTATTAGCAAAATCTTCACCAGTTATACCTTCTGGAAAACCTGGAAAATTATCTAATCGATTAGTGATGAAAGCTTGCCCCCCAATTGTAGATTCCTCAATTACTAGTACATCATAACCGTCTCTTGCTAGATAAATCGCTGCTGTTAACCCCGCTGGTCCTGCTCCAATTATAATCACATGGTAGAAGGACTTACTTACCTCAGTAGCTAATCCGAGTCTTTCTGCAAGCTCATAATTACTTGGTTCAATTAAAAGATCACTTTTCCTGTCTTCTATGATTTCAACAACAGGGATCTTCCTTTTGGCAATTCCATATTTTTTTTCGTTACTAGAAAGAACATACTCATATGCTGCTTTTCCCTCAGGTGTTTCTTTTTCTATATCAAACCAATTATAATGAATCCGTTGTTCTCCCAGGTATTTTTTTGTTCGACGGCAATCACTACACCAATTAGCTCCATAAATATTAATCTCAGTTTCCATCTTTATAATCCCTCAAGATCATTAATTAGAACACTATTTACTCTTTTTGTAAAATTTTGTGTCAATTTATTAAGCGGGGCTACTTATTAAGAGAGTCCACGTCTAATAATCTTTATTTCGATTCTCTTAAGGCTACTTATTAAGACTACTTATTAAGAGTCAATTCAGTTATAACATTATCAGATTTAGACGTATTTTTGAGGAATAAAAGTGGTTAAATGCCCAGAATGTTATAGAGAGAACCCTCAGGATTCAAAGTATTGTAACAAGTGTGGCACAATATTACTAGGAAAAATCGAAGAATATCAAGCCAATGATGACTTGGTAATGGTCTTAAAACCAAAATATATAACAAAAATCACCGTTTTAAGATTACTCCCTGTCATTCTACTAAGCGGATTCCTTTTAGCTATGTTTCCAGTATTAATTGTCCTCACCATCGAAAGTATTGGTGACATTTGGTTTCCAACTGAAGTAATGATCCTCACTCTTCTATTTTCCTTTTTGATTTTTGGTATCACCATTTTTCTGCCTGCTTATGTCCAAAAGAAAACTTATCAAAACATCGTATATCGAATCTATCAAGATAGAGTGGATTTTGATAAAGGTTCTTTCACAGTAGAAGAGAATACTATTCGGTTCAAAGATGTGAAAGAAGTTATACTTCGTCAAGGATATCTCCAAAAAAAAGTAGGTTTAGGAACGATTTTTCTTTCTGCAATAACATTCACTAAGCCAACAAGTAAAACGTTGGTGGATATCGAGGATCCTGAAAAGGTATGTGAGAAAATCAAAAGACTAGTTAGTTCTACTTCTAAATGATTTGCCTATCAAGATTTCCTAATGTGATAAAGATAATAGAGAGTCGTCTAACGTAAATTAAGATGTTTAAAGGCATAAATCTACTAATACCATCCTTTTAGATGAAAAAAGTATTAGGGTCTATTTCAAGATTAAAACAGAGTTGAAAACAAAGACAATTAATTCTTCATTTCTATACAAATATGCTCAAATACGCTTTTAAATGTACAATTATCAGAATGATTAGTATATAGGGTCT
>JAEOTF010000513.1 GCA_016840025.1 Candidatus Hodarchaeota archaeon | reverse complement strand
TTTCTGAGCATTTAGTGTACCACCTACTTTAAATCTAGAATCGATATCAATTTTTTTCGCTTGAACATCACCGTCTACAACAAGTCTCCCATCACCGATTTCTATATCACCGGTAACATTGAGAGAGCCATGTATTTCAATATCACCATCTGCTGTTTCAAGTTCTTCAACATCAACAGAACAATCAAAGATTACATCATCTGCTGCTTCAATTTTACCATGGACTGTGATGTTTTGTTCGTTCTCAGCTTTTACAGTCGCAGTGCCTAAGAAGACCAAATCTTCCTTAAGTTCACCGATAACAATTTCTTTTCCATCTTCTACTTCCATTATGCTTCACCTTTCGCTTTAATACTATTAAGATGTAGTTTACCTCCCGCGAAATACTCTTTAACTGCAAAATCTCCTTTCACTCTGATACTACCCCCTGCGTTTATTTCATCGCCATGTAAATTCCCTCCACATTTAACACTTCCACCTACATCAATTGTTTCAAACTTTAATAATTCTTCGATAGTAAAGCTTCCTCCAGCATTAATTTCTTGGATTTCACCAGCTAGGATCGCTCCACTGCCACCTGCATTGAGTGATTTGCAATGAACAGTCTTAGAAACTTTAAAAGATCCACCAGTATCTATATTTTCTGCTTGGACTTTCCCTTTAACCTTCAAACTTCCACTGACATCCAAGTCTTCGGTTTCAACATCTCCACCAATAATTGCTTTTCCACCAATATTGATCTCTTGTGCTTTCACTGTGCCTTTTACTACTGTCTTTCCACCTACATCAATTATTCGTGCACTAGCATTGCCATACACAGTAAGACATCCATCTCGGATCTTAACATACTTATTAATCGTTAAATCCCCATTAATTTCAACCTCTAATGATGTTTCTTTCATTAGACGATGGATCTTAGCCTTTCTAGGTGTATCAAGTCTTTCCGCTTCTACAGAACAATCAAAAGTGACGTCTTCTTCAGCATAAATACGACCATGCACAATAATTTTTTGACCGTCCTCAGCTTTCACGTTAACACTCCTAAAAAGCATTAAATCTTCGTGAAGTTCCCCAATAACTATTTCTGCTTCGTTTTTTACTTCCATAATTCTTCACCTGTTAATTTGTTGATGAATTAATACATTTGTATAGACTGTATATCTTATTAGATGGTCTCTCCTATCTTTTTTGGGTCTATCAAGTTTCTTAGCTTTCATAGAATGGTCAAAAGAATAATCCTCATCGATAAGTTGATTCAATTCAACTATAAGCTTTTGATCTTCTTCAGGTTCGACAAATGTCCTACATGAAGGAATTAATTCCTCATGAAATTGTTCAATCACAACTTGTTTTTCTTCTTTCACTGCCATTATGGAGCACCTATTATTGTTCTGAAGTTCATATACTAGGCACTCTTTAAATAGTTAAAGCACTTGTTTTGGTTATATAATGTAGCCACAAATTGTGGTTAAAATAAAGATGAGTAGAATAACTGTCAGATATATTTTCAGAATTCTATCAAATTCCGAAAGTTCTCTTATTTTCGTATCTAATAATGCTTACAATGATATACGGAGTGACTTTTAAAAAAAAAGAAAGTAGGGAGAAAAATAACTTATATTATATTAAAAACTAGCTTTTTTCTCTTCTATTCTACTCTTTTTCTATAATAGAATATACAACATATGATACATAATGCAACAGGAGTCAAGAGAATTATTGGATTACCCTCGGGAACAGAGGTAGCCGTAATAGCAAGATAAGGGATAAAAAAACCTTCTTCTCTAGTCCAAACACCTGCATATTGATTGCTCAGAGCAGTGTTTCTTATAATAATTCCATGATTAACTAATTTTCCAGTTTCCCAATCCTGAGCTATTGCGGTAATATCAACAGATCTCCAATTAGAAGCCATAGCGAATGATGTGTTTACAGCACTCAAAGAACTTGGGCGATTATCCCAACGAGTAGATTCTGTCCACGAGCTAGTGACAACATGTATATTTAAATCGAAAGGTCCACCAGCTGAAGTCCAAATATAGATATATAATGTTGCTGCGGAAATTCCTGTGCAAGAACTAATATCAAAATGAAATAATGACTGATAACTGCCACCAGATGTTTCCCCTGCATATGCATAAGTCTCTGTTCCATAAGGACAGTTAGTACAATCACTGTAAATTTGTGTATCCCTATCAGAGTAAAAATTCGCACTTGCGGTGGGGCTTGCGTTCGAAGCCTCAATAGACAAGCTAAAAAGGCATAAGAGCCCTATTATAATTATAACACTCTTTTTTGGTAATAAATCCATCATTTCAGACTCCTTTTTTCATCTCAAGGAAATCAATCTATTTAGATTAATGTAGAAGGGGGATGTATTATTAATATAAAAATGTAACAAAAAAAGGCTATTTCATAGAAAAATGTTAAGCAAGGCATTTCAAGACAATTAATGTTACTTATTTTTATTAATCGCTTCTATTTCCACTATATACCTTTTTTTAAGTTGAATAAGGGCGTGAATGTTATGGACAATTAGGGCATATTGACTTTCCTTATCTCCGCGTTGAAAATCCAGTACAGAACTCTCTTGGCATGCAGAACAGGCACATAAGTCTAATTGAGATTCAAAAACCTCTCCAATTGCCTTATATTGATCCTTTAAAATGTAAAGTCCCCGTACAGACGATAAAATGTATCCATATCCATCTACAGAATCAGCTTTTGCCTTAATGGCAAGTTTTAATAATTTAGGATGTAGGAATTTACCGAAGAGATGTAGTGAATAACCTTGTGTTATTTCACGAGCTTTTTTAATACGTATGAGTGTTTCGTTTAGATTAGATTGAAACACTAGTCCTCCTAAAGCAAATTTCTTGATTCCTAGCTCTCGGTACTTGTCAAACATTCTTTTCATAAGTTTTGGAGATAGCCCTTGTAATGGTCCTACAACCTCACTACTCGGTGGACAGAAATCGAGCAATATTTCGGTATTGCGAAGGGTCTCTGCAACTTTTTCTTCAACGATTTTTTCCGAATCTTCTGCGAGAATGATTCTATCTAGAGGAACTATCAGGTCAGCTTTCGTAATCCTATGCATCTCAGCTACTTCATAAGGATCTAGTGTGAATCCCATTGTTTCTGCAGCAAATGCTCCAGAATCCATGAATGTCGGGCACTGAAGTGAGTCCTTAAGAGAAAAATCATCTTGGAGAAGTGAAGACTCAAAGAAGGAGAGGATAGAGAAAAAAGCACCTTCTTCAGACCATTTCCATGGGGCAAAGGGTTTATCCCGCCATTCTTTATAGGAAGGAAAGAGATGTTTAAAATAAAGACGAAACAAGTGATATCCCAACTCTTTTTAGATATAGTAATCTTTCATACTAAAAAATTCCTGAATCTGTTTTTCGTTATTAACACAAGAAGTAGGGGCAATTTCATGAGAATACGTATTATTCCCACTTTTTTTCTTATCTTATTTGTGTTATTTCCTTCTTTTCATGCTTTAATCACTAAACCCATTTCATCGTCTTATACGGGGTCTTGTTATGCTTCCCCTTCAAGAGTTCCTGCTGGAGCACTCTGGTATTATCTCAACACTTCTTCTCCATCTTTGAACTTTACCACCTCAGATTTTGTACCAGAACAACCTCATATATGTTATTACTCAATTAAGGTAAGAGTTACTATTTGGATTGAAGGATCTGTTAGTACATCTGATTTAAGGATCAGAAACCTATGGAATAGCTGTGATATTGTTTATGTAATGAATTATGAGAGAGGATTTGATCAAAGTTTTCTTTATTCCTACCATCGACCTACTGTTAAAGATCCTGATTTTGCTGTAACGATTGAATTACACAATCGCACCGGTAAAACAAGTGGATGGATTCTTATGGATTTTGAAAATGATGGAAGCAAAATTCGACCTTTCAATTTTGTTATGCCATCTGATCAAGAATGTGAATCAATTCTTACCATTAGCTCTATACAATCTCATGAAAGTATAAATCACTCCTCTAATGACTCGGTTTTTCCAGTTATGGTAATAATCTACATGTTAATGTTTTTAAGTATAACAAAAATGATTTATCGATATAAGAATAAGTTTTAGAGGTAACTTGATGAAAATAAGTAATCTTATCTTTATTATGCTGATCCTCCTTTTAATATCCCCTTTTTTTATAACTATAATGACCACACCTCTTTTATTATCTAATACTGAAGCTTTTCGTGCTTCTCCGAATAAAGTACCAGCAGGTGCACTCCAGTATGCTCTCAATTCCTCTAATCCCTCTAAGACATTTTCTACCGCTGATTTTGTACCAGAGAATCCACATATTGGATATTACTCAATTCGGGTTGGAGTAAGAGTCTGGATAAGTTCTGGAGGCAGCAATTCAGATATTCGAATTTTTAACTTGTGGAATGCTTGTGCACCTGTATTCATTATGAGTCATGAAGAACATTTCGATATTAAGTATGAATATATCTATCATCGCCCCAGTGTTAACGATCCTGATTTTGCTGTAGCATTAAGACTTCATTATAGTAGCGGTATGGCAACTGGGTGGATTCTTATATATTTTGAAGATGATGGTAAGATTAATCCACCATCTAACTTTATTATGCCTTCTGATCAAAGCTGTTATTCGATAACTTTTACCAGTTATCTTATATCTAATGAAAGTAGTAGTACTTCTTCTAACGATGTATCTATACCAATATATGCTTTTTTTGTATCCCTGCTGATCCTAAGTACCCTTAGTAGATCATTTCGGTTGAAAAAAAGAGAATAAAAGGAACTTATTGAAATTTCTTAATAAGTCGAGTTCATTCATTTCAAATTAAGCTTTATTTTTTTCTTACGACATCTAAAAAAGGGAATAATTCGTACTTGATTGATATTACAGATTCATAAAAACAAGATTAGGTGGGTAAAGAATGACAGAAGTTTGCATAGTTAGTGCGGTTAGAACCCCAATTGGTAGATTTCAGGGAGCCTTCTCCTCATTGTCGGCAGTGGATTTAGGTACATTGGCCGTAAAAGAAGCTGTGGCAAGAGCTCAGATCGATCCAACTGATGTAAATGAGGTTCTGATGGGAAACGTAGTTACAAGTGCTTTAGGACAAAACCCAGCAAGACAGACCCTCATTCGAGCAGGATTACCGAATACAATCGGAGCTACAACGATAGGAAAAGTGTGTGGTTCAGGATTGAAAACTGTCATGTTAGCAGCTCAAGCCATCAAAGTAGGTGATGCAGAAGTTATTGTAGCAGGCGGAATGGAAAATATGACGAATATTCCGTACTATCTGACTAAAGCGCGAGCAGGTTACAGGTTAGGTGATGGAAAAGTAATAGATGGAATGGTTTTTGATGGATTGTGGGATATTTATAACGATTTTCACATGGGAATGACGGGTGAGATAGTAGCGGAAAAATATGGAGTTACGCGGGAAGATGCGGACAAATTAGCCTATGAAAGTCATCAAAAGGCAATTAAAGCAACTAATGAAGGGAAATTTGACGACGAAATTATCCCCGTAGAAGTAAAAGGACGTAAAGGAGCCGTTACTACTGTAACAAAAGATGAAGGACCCCGTGCGGATACTAGTTTAGAAGTGCTTGCGAAATTACGTCCTGTCTTCAAGAAAGATGGACTTGTTACGGCAGGAAATGCTTCCCAGATTAGTGACGGAGCATCAGCAGTCGTAGTTATGAGTAAAGACAAAGCTCAGGAAAAAGGTTTAACTCCATTAGCCTATATTCGTCAGTACTATACTTCTGGATTAGCACCCGAATTAGTTATGGCTGCACCTATTCCAGGAGTCAAAAAAGTTCTAGAGATGGGTAATTTTACAATTGATGACATAGATCTTTTTGAACATAATGAAGCGTTTGCATCTGCTTCCTGTGCAGTGAAGAAAGAATGTACCGTACCTGATGAGAAATTCAATGTACATGGTGGAGCAGTTGCTTTGGGTCATCCAATAGGCTGTTCTGGAACACGTGTGCTTACAACACTACTCTACGCACTGAAAGATAAAAATGGTCACCGAGGGCTTTGCACATTATGCCTTGGTGGTGGAAACGCTGTTACAATGATAGTGGAACGACCATAGGAAGAACCAAGCTCATTAATACTTGTGTTCTAAAAATTAACCCTCTTCCTTTTATCTTTTTTAATTCTTTATTATTTAGAGAGTTATAGAGATTTTTAATCTTGGGATTCGCTTTCCTATGAATTCTTATTCCTGTCTACAAGTTTTTTGAATATATTAGAGAGATCATCTTTACTTTCAGTACCAATACTCGCCTTTCTCTTTTTCTCGGTGAAAGACATGATTTCATCATCAAAAGATAGAAATGCTTCAGGATTCAAACCATGGCTCGTTGCTCTATCCCAGACCCATGATTCCATATGGAGAAAAAATCGATCCGCTAGCTGGTTGAGAACTTGAATAGCATTCTGTGTGGGAATAGAAGAAGAAACAGCGAGTACAAATAAGATTTTGGAGCGAGTTTTGTGATAAAGTCTTAAATTCCCCATCTGGGTTGATTCTAGTCTTTCTGCGCCAATTTCTTCGGAAAGTTGATCAATAGCCTTTAGAAGCCCACCAAATAGATTCGCATTCACTTGTTTTATGGCTTCTGTCTCAAAGTGGTACATACATAGCCCCGCGCGGTTTACAATCCAAAACCCTTCTATCATCTGTGTTCACTCGCTCTCTATGGTGTTTTTATGTCCATAATTTCTTGTTGTTATTGTATCTTTTAATTCAAAGTAACTCCCTTATATATTATTGACCAACGACTAAAGCGTGGATTGTGGAATTAACATAGTGATAACCGGCTCCTTTGTAACTAAACTCTCCTCCACCGCCAAATCCGATAAAAGGAGTATCTTCTCCAAGAATTTCCTCAAATATCGGCATTTCTTGATGTATTTTATCATGTAAGGCATAGGCACGATTAGCACATTCAAAAATCAGTGCAAATTCGGGTTTTTTAATATCTTTCATGGCAATATCAAAACAAGGATAAATTGAATCTAGGATCTCATCCCCCGACTGAGAATAAATTTTAACCTCAGATCCCGATTTGATCGCGTCATTAGGGATCATTGAGACAAGTCCATCTAAAAATGGAGTAGCAATAGTAATATAGGGATAACCATCATCAGGGAAGCTGGGATCGCTAGCAACGCATAAATGATAGACAAGAGCATAAGCATAACGACTAAAAAAGGGCTCTAGTTCGTCTTTTCTGATATTGGTTGCGTCTAACATAGCTGGAACTGCATTTTTCTCATTAGCTTCTAGAATGATTCCACCAGGAATGCTCTTCTTCACCTTTAATGTATCTTTTATTGGTTTTCCCGCAAAACTCCATCCAATTCCAAATTTGTAAGTATTGCTCACCAATTGACAGGCTACAACTGAATTTTCTAAGATTTTATCATTGAAAAACTCATAGGCATAGTTGGCACTGACAGCGATTGAATTTCCACCTATAGTATTTTCGAGACCTTTCTTTGCCAAGCGATTAATTAATCCAGAAACAGCTTCAGTTGGTCTTCCCTGACCCTTTTTAGCTTGACTACTTAAGATCTGCTTTGTTACTGCTCCAAAGATGGGAGTTGCTTTATGAGCGAACCAAGTATTTGAAACTTTTAGGTCATCAAGCGATTGAGGGGGATAGATAGGTCCACTCGGTAGAAGTACAGTAGCGTTGTGTTCATACTCTGAAATAACTGGGTTGTAAAGATCTGCAAAATTGTTAGCTATTTTATTATGTTTTTTTCGAAAATTTTCTCCATAAGCAGGATAAAGCTTTATTTCAGTTCCTTTTAAGGCTAATGCAGCTACACCCTTGATTGTTGGCAAATTTCCTGAGACAAAGATATCAGGAGATAAACAACCTATTGAAGGTATATGTTCTCCGATTTCTTTCTTAAAAGCACTTAATGCTAATTGAGTTTTATCTCGGGAATGATATCCATCCGCAATAAAGACAAACACAAAATCAGGGTCACCGGTAATACCCGATAATATCTCTTCCCCTGCTATTTTTCCAGCTTTGCTTGGATCAGGTGAATCGCCCATTCCAACTGAGACTTGCAAATTTTAATTCTCCAAATAAAACGCCTACCGTTTATCCATTTTACCGATAAGCATTGCTCTTCTACTTATTTCTATTAATAAAAGACCTAAATTTATGCGGGATTTGGTTACAGTGACAAGTACGGTACTTGGGCCTGCAACGTGAATAACTACATTCCCAAGTTGCAGTTCTACAACTAATTTTTTCAAGTTGCCAATTTGTAGTTCATTAGCCATAATTTTTGTTGTGTTTTGGATCCATTCAAGAGCATTAATTAACTCAATGTCTGCTTTTTCGGGTAAACGCGAAAATAATATTGTTCCATCCACTCTAATAAACAACGTCGCTAGGATTTCATCAAATTCGTATAAATCACTTAACTGTTGCTCAATAAAGCCTTTTATGTCCAAAGAGCTCACCACTGTATAAATTACAAGAAAAATGATATAAAATCCTACTTTCCAGCGTTCTTTGTCTTTTTAATCCTCAATAGCCTTGCATCCGTCTTTGGAATTTTTGATACAGTTCAGAAAGAGCAGGTTCAGGTGAAGCAGAACTACTCCAATTCATTTTAATCAAACCAAAACGTGAAAGAATATCCGCTTTTAACGCTGAATCTGGAAATTTGAGAATCAGATCAGTATATTTATCGAATAAAGGCGTATAATCTGGAATTACAGTAGATTCTTTTCCTATTTCTGCCTCACCAAACACCACAACGCCTGCACCACGTGCAAATATTAATGGATAGACTAATTCCCCATGACGAGTACCACGACTTTTTAATATTCTTACTGTACGGTTATACTGCCCACCAAGCCCAAGGTATTGCAGATTGATTATATTGTCCACTAAATATAGGGGAATCGCGGTTTCTTGGGTTCTTGAGCCAGCCTCTGCGGTGGGTTCTTCTAATGTAATCATGATTGTTCCAAATTCTCGTAAAAGATCAAACGATCGCGTTAAAATAGCTCTTTGTCTTTTTCTTTCTTCTAATTCCCAGAGAACTGGCGTAAGTGGATCCAATACAACTCGGGAATGAACTTTCATAGCCTTTTTTAAGTCATCAATAGAATTAGGTAGGGTTTCGGTGAGAAAAGAAACGACTTCTTCCCCTGATGCATGATGGAAGATGAGAGAACCCTCATCATAATAGTGTTCGATACTATCCAACCCCATAAGAGCTGCTTCATTCAATAATTTCTTGGGGCTTTCCTCAAAGGTCAGGTACAACCCATGGTCCCCATTTTGTAGTCCTTCAAGCATGAATTGTAACCCTATGGTTGTTTTTCCAGTACCAGGAGAACCTATAACTCCACTAACAGAATTTGGCAATAGTCCCCCCTCTAGTAGATTATCAAGACCTATAATGCCAGTACTAAGCCGTTGGGGCATTTGTTGAACCTCAATTAAACGATCAACTGCATTTTGAGATGTCGAGAGAATTTATAGCTGTTAATACTGTGTTGTAGATGATGAACATATACTTTTTTGATATTCAGCAGAATATTGAGATAGCATGCAATTATGGGTATGCTTTGGCAGATTCTAACTTCTTAAGACCATACATCATATTTATCAGCTGTCTTCGTATTTAAGAGATAAAAACTACAATTAAAATCTCAGTTCAGTAACAAAAGCATTGAATTACTTCCAAGGGCATTTATCCTAATTATAAAATGGGATTATGGGAGATTCCTTAGATATGATTCATCTTTTCATTGTTATATAATTTTATAGCTACTAATCCTATCTAAAATCCCCGGCTAGTTATATAACTCCCTAAACATACAACTAAGATAATTATTTTAGTGAAGTATGAGTAAAACGTAGATAATATTATAAACTTCTCATTATTAATCCGAGATGATAACATTAATCCAGTCTTAAAGTGCCCCAATTTTACTTATTACTACTACAAAAGTATATATTATCTCTATATAGATCTAGGGAATACGTATGACCAGAATACGCAGGTATGCTTCTACAGACATGAATTTTTATATTATATCAATCCTTTCATGTGTTAAGTTTATTGGGTGTTAATTCTTATGGCAGCAATCACAGTTCCCCATTTAAACAAGAAAATTGACCAGAATGAGTGGCTTAGAACCTGTTTACAAGTCCATTTCGATCGGAAAACAGGATCTCCTTATTGGTTAAGAAAACAAAGGGAAATGAAATTAAATGTTTTAGAAGAAGTAGAAACTGTAGATGATTTACATAAATTTGGTTTATTTAATCATGAAGACTTAAGAAATAGTCCAATACAGGATTTCATTCCTAAAACAGTTAAAAAAGGAAATTATTGGATTTTTGAGACAGGGGGAACAACAGGATCACCAAAAAGGGTTATTTGGTCAGATGAGTACTTTGATAAAGTCTACAATTACTTCAAATATGGAATGAAACTCCATAAAATCCCACTGCGAGGCCAGAATTGGTTATATGCTGGTCCAACCGGTCCCCATACAATTGGTGCGATAGCATTACATTATGCAAAACGGTTAGGTTCAGATTGTTACACCATTGATCTAGACCCACGCTTTATCAAGCTGTTAATGATGCATCAGAGACAAGATATCGTAGGTTTGTATCTACAGCATCTAGAAGATCAATCAATGCATCAATTTAGAACACAAAAAATTACGATAATATTTACCACTTCAAAGATATTAGAGATAATTCCCCAGAAAGCAGATCCGAAAAAGTTCGGTTTGAAGGCATGTATGCATGGAGGTACATCACTGGATCCTGACACTCTAAGAGTTTTTCATGAGGAACTCTACCGAGATATGCCCATACTAGGATTTTACGGGAATGCATTATTTGGCGGCGCTAATCAAGACTTACCGGATCGAACAACCTATAATCTTGATTATTATGCGATGTTTCCGGAGAATCTGTATGAAATAGCGGATTTTGATGATACATGGAAAAAATTACCTGAAGGACAAATTGGTCGGGTTTTGTGTCATAGATTTAGTAAGGATTTCTTTTTACCTAATATGCTGGAAAGGGATCAAGGAGAACGGATTGGTCCTTCTAAAAACTTTCCATGGATGGGGGTAAGAAATCCTGAACTTGCCAGAGCGCATGTTGAGGGTGCCATAGAGGGTGTTTACTAGTTAATTTATAAAAGCTTAACAGATATAAATGAAATGAGTAACATGAGTAAATCAAAAGCAAGAGACATCGGTCAATCTGAGGGCATTTCAGTTGATATACCTTTAATTCGCGGAGGAAAGGAGTATTACACCAATAAGAAAGTCGTCCCTCAGATGTTGGATTCATTCCAGATCTCTTATTCTCAAGCACCCGAAGTTATCATTAATCAATCTATTAAAGACGCTAAAACAATGGGACACCAATTTTTATCCAATTTATCGATGGAAGAGCTTTTGGATGTCTATACTGAAGCCGCTAAACTATTCATTGAAAATCGAGGCTTCGGTACTGAGACAAATGATATAAATCTTGAAGATACCCAACGTTTTATTACAGCATCTACAGGTATGCCTATTCTTTTTGTTAAAAATGCTTTTATGATGTTTTCACAAGCAATGCAGGATTTAGAGGCAATATTAGAAATCTTAAGTCCTAATAATTCGGTCTCAGCATTTGATACGACATTGGCGTACAAAGGGGACTTCTTGTATGGATGGGTGCGACGAGGTAAGAACCTCGGTGTAATTGCTCCCAGTAATCATCCGGGTGTTCATACTGTATGGTCAATATGCTCAGCTATGAAATTTCCTACGCTATTTAGACCATCTGAAAAGGAAGGGTTATTCGGTTATCGATTTATTCAAGCATTATATGAAGCAGGTATGCCAGAGCAATCTATGTTTTATTTACCTATGGAAACACGATTTATTGACAGTTTTCTCAGAAAATGTGATTTAGGGATCATTTTTGGGAACGAAGAGACAGTAGATCGTTATCAAACTCACAATACAATCAAAACATACGGTCCTGGGAGATCTAAATTAATTATAGATGAGAGTTATACCGAAAATCATGATTTATCAACCTTATCTGAATTTATAGTGGGTTCTACATTATTTGATGGAGGTAGAAGTTGCATTAATGCTTCGAGTCTTTTAATCGTTGGTGAAAATTCTCAAAGACTTGCGGAAGAATTGGTCATGGAAGTTGCGGAAGAATTAGCAACTATAGGGCCAGTAGATGTTTTCAATGAAAATGCAAAAATTGGTGCGTTTGTGGATAAAGGCCTTGCACAAAAACTTAATGCCTTCATTGAATTTAAGAAGGGACAAGATATTGATATTGTAGAAAAACTAAGAGAAAACTCACGATTGCAAATTTTGGACAATACCTTTTATTTACTACCCAGCGTATTTCTATGCCGGAATAAAAATAAGAAATCCAGGCTATTCGGGTTAGAGCTGCCATTTCCTTTCATGACAATACTTCCAGTGGATGATTATAAGGAAACATTGAAATATATTGACCGAAGTTTGGTTATTTCATTGTTTTCTGAAAATCAAAACTTTGCGAAGAATATCCTAGAATTACCGCATGTCGAGAAGCTGTATCTTGAAGAATTGACTTGTGGAATTAACCCGGCAGAACCACATGAAGGTTTTCCCTCTGAATTCCTATTTAGATCGAAAGCTTATCGTCCTAAACCAGGAATTGATACAAAAAGTTTTGCAGAGTTCTATGCTCATCAATTTGCACGAATTGTTGATAGAGGTAGCCGTAGAAGGGCTAAGGGCTTACCACAGAAAAGCGAACTGTTAACCAAATTTAAGAAAATATTAAAGTGAAAAAAAAGAAATAAGTGAACTCCGAACGTTAAAGTTCTTTTTCGTATCTCGCATATACTGGTTGGGGATTTAACCCAGCCTTAGCGAAGTTTTTCTTGAATTCAGGAAGTTCATCTTTCATTACAGAAACAATCATTTTCTTATAACCTTGTTCGGAACATAATTGAATGAGAGATCTCAAGAATTGTCCTCTAAAGCTTATAAGATTCTCATTTGGTTTCGCTACCATATTTGATATGCGAGCTATTTCAGAATTATTAGTTAGAGTGTATGCTAGACAAATAGCCATCGTTTTACCATTCACCAAGGCCACTTTTAGAGCTATCATGTCCCCGTAGGGATATCTCCCTTTGTCGTATTGCTCTACTGCATTTTTCGCAGCTTCCTCAGTTAAGCCGTATATTTCCGCCATTAATGATTGGAAAGCTTTACTATCCCTATCCTTGTCATATGTCCGAATATCATTGGGTTCAGGGGGGCTGTGGGTAAGACATCACTTGTTCATCGATTTGTGAATCAAAGCTTTGGGGGTATGTACAAAGCAACTATGGGTCTGGATTTAAGTATCAAAGATATAGAATGTCCTGAAGCAACGGTTGGACTGCAACTCTGGGATAGGGGTGGGCAAATAGCTTTCAAAGCCCTTCGTTCCCGATTTTATGGAGGAACACGAGGCGCAATCTTGGTATATGACATTACAAGACCACAAACCTTTAAAAACTTGAATAATTGGATCAGAGAGCTTAAGGAGAATGTTCAAACTCAAACACATGTGATTATTATAGGAAACAAATGTGACATGAAAAGTATGAATAT
>JAEOTF010000512.1 GCA_016840025.1 Candidatus Hodarchaeota archaeon | reverse complement strand
ATCACAAATGATAGCATCCAATTCAACTCCACCTGCAAGATTCAAAAAAGCCCCTTTCCCTGCATCGTAAGTTGGATCATCTTCCATCAATCTGATAGCATGTTCCACAGCATCAAGGGCTGATGTTCCTTCTTTAAGAAGTCTTAATCCTTCCTCTGCAGCTCGTTTGCAACCTCGTTTATGATTCACTACATGTTTATCTGGAATATCCCAAGCTCCTCCGTGAACAATAATTCTGGTATGCATTTTTTCTTCTCTCTAGGGATTAGGCGGAAAAATTCCTCTAGCAAAGAGAAATTCTAACTCCTCTACTGTCAACTGTTCTCCTTGAGCGTTACGATCCAGAAGCTCTTCAATTCGCTCTTTTTCTGCATTTTGTATTTTGGTTTGTTTTTCAATAACCTTTTCTTCTCTTTTTCTCTGAATTAAATGGTTTATTTTACCAATATCCGTCCTAATTTGCTCAATTCTCGGCTCAAACTCTTCTTTAGCCTGAAGAAGCCTTACGAATTCTTCATGAGCAGCCTGTTCTTCCTCATAAAGCTGACTCATCTCTTCGTTAAAGGGTACAAGTTTTTCATGGGCTTCCTGAGCCCTATTTACAAGATTGATTAGTCTTTCATGGGCTTCATCATGGAATTCGCGAAGACTTGAAGCTTGACGCTCTATCAGTTCTTTCTCTTCTGTTGATTTCAGATGGGGTTCTTTTCTTTCCTGGATGAGCATTTCTACTATTTCTATTTCTTTGATCAACATTACTTCTTCATCAGCAGTCATACTCTCAGTCTGTTGTTTCCATTCTAATTCCTGCAAATATTGCTTCAAATCCCTTGATGATAGTTCTTTCTTCCCTAGTAATTCTTTCAACTTTCTCTCATCATCACGGGCTTCAGCAAGTTCGGTATGAAGTTTCTTTGACCGATCTGCAGCTGTTTCTCGGAGTCGTTTGAGATTTGAAATCTGTTGATTTAAGTTGTCTCTCTCTTCTCGAAGCTTAGTTGCGTGCTTAGCAATCTCTTGTCTTTTTGTCTTAATTTCATCCCTCTTTCGACGCCATTTTGTGATTGATCGTTGAGAATCATTTTCTTGTTTAAAGAGAGTGTTTAAAGTAATCTTAAGATGTTCTTTCTCCGCATAGAGTTCTTTAAGCGTCATTTCCTCTATGGAAGACATGTTAAAACCTCATTTGCTATTTTATTCATGTTTCTCATATAATCTTAAAAGCTATAGTATTATTAGAAACTCTATATAGGGAGAACTCACGAAATAAAGAGAGTAGTCATCATTGTTAAGTACAAAAACAGATTTATGCCTATAGAAAAGCTAATTGTAATAATAAAGGAAAACCATCTCCGTAGAGAATACAATACTATTCCTATTATACAAAAGAATCCTCCTGCAAAGAACAAAAGTCTTATTTCAAAAAGGTTGAACACAAAGAGAAAAGCTGCAATAATTAATAATTTGGATAAGGTAAAACTAACTACGTGTAGCGCACCCTCAGTAACCACAGATAAATTCAATTCTATAAATTTACAATAAAGCTGTTCTCGAAAGAAAATCTCATCTAGGACAATAGTAATTCCTATAAATAATAAAATCGGTAAATTGGTAAGTAAATTTGCTATACCTAGGAAAGGAAAATGAACCAATGACCCAAAGATCATTGTGGAGATAAAAATACTTAATATCCCTAATAATATGTAACAAATCTGAAAAATTAAGATTCTTCTGTTTTCTATATTTTTTGGAAAGTTTTGAGTAAAGTAGGCTATACTACCGATTAAAATAAGGAGTAAAATCTTAGCAAATATAATTCCCCCTTCGATTTTCCATATAGGAGAAAATAATGCGATACTAATTTCTGAAATTATATGAATCGAAATATAAAGGCCAAGTAAGATCAATATGTATTCTGTTACTTTTTTAGGAGTTTCATCGGTATTTTTTAATGATTCTACCCCTTCATGTGAGAGTATCAAAGAATTTTTTTCTAATACCAAGTGTCCCATAAATAGCACACTAAGGAAGAAGGATAGAATTGTAACAGCTGATAGTCCTGTTAATGCAAGAAAGATCAATTGTGAACTTTTTGATACATTGTTTGAGGATTGAGGGGAGTTTAGAGCATTTTTAAGCCACGGAAGAACGTTAGTTAGAATGGATTGATGAGGGAGATCATGATCTCCTCCCTCGATAACAACGTAATCAGTCGGTATGCCAAATCCTCTTGCTTTATTGTAAAGGTCTTCTGTATGATGTTTCGGAATATAATGATCGTTACTTCCATGAATTAATAGAACCGATGTAAGGTTTTCAACATAGGAAATAGGTGACAAATATTCTTGTTTTTCCTTTTCTCTAGGGAAACCCGAATGAAAGAAATACGAAATTCTATGAAGCCCAAGAAATCCAACTTCCTTCGACCAAGCGGTGAGATTCGCAAAAGTAGAAATTCCAACAACAGCTGTAACATTTAATTTCGCACCACTGATAAGGGCAACAGCTCCTCCTAAAGACTGTCCAAGGAATCCTATTCTAGCTGGATCGACTTCATTTTGACTTTTCAAGAATTTTAAACCAGCTTCAATATCTATAATTTCATTAAGATCAAAATTTGCGATTCCTTCCGATTTGCCATGACCCCGTAGATCCGGGGTAAGAACAATATATCCATTTTTAGCAATTTCGATGGAAAGAGGTAATATCGCCTCTTTAGAGCTAGAAAACCCATGAAACACAATTAATCCCGGCATTAACCCGTTTTTTTCTTTCGGTTTAATCAAAAAGGCTCTTAAAGTAACTCCGTCAGCGGTATAAGATACATTCTGGATTTCTACGTCTTGATAAACAATACTTTTCATTCCTATCGTGATCAATCCGCAACTTATGCAAAGAAATAGGCATATAGCAGTTATAGATATTCTAGACTCCATAGTTATCGCCCTTTCACTATAAAATCAGATAATTCTTAAGCCATAAAGTTAAAACTTAATGATATTATACTTATTGATATTATACTTATATTCCTTCTTAGAGAATTTGGAGATAGCTACACTTGGGATATAAATCTACTGGAGTAAAGAATGAAGCCCATGCTCGTGAAATCGCGGAAAATGATGGTCATTTCAAAAAATTTCGAGAGAAGCATCCAAATGCTAAGATTACTGTTAGATTACTAGAAAAAGTTGAAATTATACGTATAGCCTCCGAAACTCCACAATTAAAATCTATAAAAGGAATTGAAGATATTGTTGTGGTTCGATTTGAACGAGGTGGAATTGGGATTCCTGAAACAGCAGCAGTTTACATTGATATAAATACTAAAAAAATTGTAGCCCGTTTCTAAGCTCAGTAGAATAATCTCATAAATAATCTCAGCAAACTTATGGACAGTGGTAAGTTTGCAGCAGACTGTATAATAGACAATCCAGATATAGTATAACATATAGTCATTGGAATAATCTTAATATCTCCGAGGAAAAAAAATGAGTTCCCAAACTCTAATTCAAAAGATTTTAGCAAGTGCTGCTGACAAAGAAACAGTATCTGAAGGGGAAATTATCATGGTTTCTCCCTATCGGATCCTTTCTCATGACAACTCTGCTGCGATCTTTGGAATTTTTCAAAAAATGAATGCAAAAAAGGTCTTTGATAATCAAAAACTCTTTATCGCCCTAGATCACGCTGTTCCTCCACCAGACGAAAAATTGGCTAATAATCATAAGGTAATTCGAGAATTTGTGACTACACAAGAGATTGAGTATTTTTATGACGCTGGTGAAGGTATTTGTCATCAATTAATCGCTGAAAAGGGTCATGTTATTCCTGGCAAGTTAATTCTAGGCTCAGATTCCCATACAACTACTGCTGGGGCCTTGGGAGCGGCAGGTATTCCTATTGGACGAACAGAAACAGCAAGCGTGTGGGCGCTTGGCAAAACCTGGTTAAAAATAACTACAACCATTAAAATCGAAATTACTGGGGAATTACCCTCTGGTACTTATGCTAAAGATGTAATTTTGCATATCATCGGTCAATTGGGAACAACTGGTGCTGATTATAAGGCAGTTGAATTTCATGGAGAAATTGCACGAGTTATGTCGGTTTCTGATCGCATGACTATTTGTAATATGACTGCTGAAATGGGGGCGAAATGTGGTATGTTTCCATTTGATACCAAAACAGAACGATGGCTTCTCCCCCGTGCAATCGATCCTTACGATAATATTTTCCCAGATGAAGATGCAACCTATGAACAGACTTTTACTTATGATGTTACAGAAATTGAACCTGTTGTGGCTAAACCGCACAATCCTGGAAATGTCGTGCCTGTTTCCGACCTATCAGAGCTAAAAATTGATGTGGCATTACTTGGAACCTGTACAAATGGTCGTCTAGAAGATTTAGAGGCTGCAGGTGAAATTTTGGATGGCGAAAAAGTCAGAAAAGGAGTACGCCTTCTTATTTATCCAGCATCACGTGAAGTATTATTACAGGCTACTCAACGGGGGCTATTAGATATTTTCCTTGAAGCAGGAGCACAAATAGCAGTACCAGCGTGTGGACCATGTCTAGGGGCTTATGGAGGAGTCCTAGCACCTGGTGAAATCGCTATATCCAGTGCAAACAGGAATTTTAAAGGAAGAATGGGCTGTAAGACGGATACTGAAATTTATCTTGCTAGTCCTGCTACAGTTGCAGCATCAGCCATAACTGGTAAGATTACTAGCCCATTAGAGGTAGCTTAATTCCTTGGAGGTATAGAAATGAAGATTAAGGGTCGTCTCTGGATTTTTCCCGATGATAATATCAGTACAGATCAAATTTTTCCTGGAAAATATACCTATCAACCTTTAACAAATGAAGAAATGGCCAAATATTCAATGGAAGATTATTTACCAGAATTTACAAAAGAGGTGCAAAAAGGAGATATCATTCTTGCAGGAAAGAACTTCGGTTGTGGTTCATCCCGTGAGCAGGCTGTTACTTGTCTTAAATTTTCTGGAGTAGGTGCTATCATAGCTCCAAGTTTTGCTCGAATTTACTATAGAAATGCTATCAACGAGGCCCTACCTGCAATTGAGTCCAATGAAGCAGTAACTTATGCCTTAGAGAACAAGGATAAATTATCCATGAGCCAAGTTACTGTTGATTTTGTTGAAGGTAAAATATTGTTTGATGATAAGGAATTTTCCTTTCCTAAGCTTGACGCACAGGCTGCTGAAATCTTTAAGGCGGGTGGTTTAGTAGAATATACTAAAATGAAGCTTAAAAAACCACGAAGGAAGAAAAAGTAACTCTATTCATTCAAAATTCTTTTTACTTCCCAATTCTCTGGGACTTTGTCATGGATATTTCTGAGTAATACTTTATAGAATATTATACTCTGTTATTTTAGCAAATTAATTTATTTTTCAGAAAAATTGACATTGAATTGTATAAATCCCTCATGTAGTTGATTAATAAAGGATTAAGTTGAATATAATGAGTTCAGATGAAATTTATCATCAATTGAGACAACGTATAGACAGGATGCCTGTAGGTATGCCAGTAACCGATTCTGGAGCGGAAATTCGCATACTTAAACATTTATTTACTCAAGAAGAGGCAAATATTGCATTATACCTGAATATTATACCTGAAACTGTAGAACGTATCTTTTCTCGAATAAAGAAACTCTATCCTGCTATGACCATTAAAGAATTAGAAACAGTCTTAGATCGTTTGGTTATGAAAGGATCTATTTTTCCAAGTAAAAAGAACGGTATAAAACACTACAGTTACGCACAATTCGCAATCGGAATGTTTGAATTTCAAGTCAACCGTTTGACTAAAGAATTCATTCAAGATTGCGAAGATTATGTAGATGAATTTAGTAAAGAAATACACCGTACAAAAGTTCCTCAATTAAGAGTTGTACCTGTAAATAAGAGCATTTCTAATAAAGTAACCAATGTAGCTACTTATGATGACATAAGAGAAATAATAATGAGGAAAGATGGCAAATTTGGTGTACGGAATTGTATTTGTAGACAGGGAACAGATCTACTTGGAGACAATTGTAAATTAACTGACATTCGTGAAACTTGTATAACCTTTCCGAGTGATTCATCATTATTTGACAAATTTGAGCCCGATCGTATTATTACAAAGGAAGAAACATTAGAAATATTACAGAAAGCGGAAGATGCGGGATTAGTCATTCAACCTGGAAATACGCAAGATCCTGAGTTTATTTGTTGCTGTTGTGGTGATTGTTGTGGAGTCCTAACCACAGCGAAATTATTTCCCAAACCTGCTGAGTTATTTACAAGTAATTATTTTGCAGCGGTAGATCCAGAATTATGTATTGGCTGTGAAACCTGCTTAGATAGATGTCAAATGGAAGCACTAGAGATAATTGATAATATATCTTCAGTTAACATGGATCGATGCATTGGTTGTGGAGTTTGTGTTGGTACATGTCCAGAAGAAGCAATTTCTCTGAAAAAGAAAGAAAAAGAAACAGTACCTCCAAAATCAACCATTGATCTGTATAAAAAAATCTT
>JAEOTF010000511.1 GCA_016840025.1 Candidatus Hodarchaeota archaeon | reverse complement strand
GGACCACCTAGGGCAGAACATATATCTAGAACATATACATTCTCCTTAATTCCTGCTTTTTCAGCTAAACGTTTTGTCTCGTCTTCGCCGCCAACATGAATATGTTCTCCCATTAACATTTCCCAAAGCAATCCCACAGGACCGTTATAGGCGTCAGAAACATCCTTCACAGAAAAATTATACCCTTTTTTCACCAATTGAATCCCACTTTTTACAATTAACAATTTTTATTGGTTTTTTCATAATTAGTTTTAAAATTAAACATGCTACTTTGATAAAACAATCTTAACAAAATAAGTAGGATGGATGAATTTTGACAATAGAAGCAATTAGGGAAATGCACAAACAGAAAATTAGTGGAGGTTATCTTACACTATTAAGAATTACATTGGGATTGTCGTTCTTTACCACTTGGTTAAGTAATATTACTAAGGGTGTTTTTACTGATCCTGATGAATATAAAGGAACGATAAACTATTTTATTGATCATGCTGACCACACCAGCACGCCAGTGGATACTTTTATTCGTGAAGTAATGTATACTGACACACTAATCTGGATTTTCATCATTGGTTGGTTTCTTGCTGAAGCATTTATAGGATTTTCACTCATTTTTGGATTTTTTAACCGCTTTGGATCTGCAATGGGTGCTTTTTTCACAGTTTTCTTACTACTAGGAGCCCTAGGTGTAGATTGGATATGGACTTACCTATTACTAATAGCGGGGTTTATTACCACTGGTTGGTCAAGAGCAGGAAGGTGGTATGGCATAGATTACTGGTTACAAGATAAAATCCCTCCAAAATTAGCCAAAATCCTGATATAACCTTAAGATGGATTATTCAATAAAACTGGGCCTCTAAATGTCTATCTCAATAACATATGGGATTATGAGTCTCCTCATTGGAGCTTCTGTGGGTTTCGTCCTACAAAAAGGACGAGCTTGTACAAATACCATATTCAGAAATCTACTATTAATTAGAAATACTGAACTTGCGATGATAATAGTTGTTACTATAGCTGTTGAGTTATTGGGATACCTTGTTCTCTCAATAAATCCCACTTCGGATATTAAATTTCAATCTAATCCAATAGAGTTCTCTTATATCCCCATTCCACTTGGAGGATTTTTATTTGGTCTTGGAACAGTTATAGCAGGAGGTTGCGCTGGAGGAACTTGTTATCGAATCGGTCAAGGATCAGTTTCTGCCTTAATTGCCTTTCTAGGCTTTGCAAGTGGAATAGCCATAATTGGAATTGGACTTGAAAATACTACAACACAAATACGAGATGAGACTAAGTGGTTGGTTGATGGAGAAGTTCCTTCTTTGGAATTATTTTTGCCACGCTGGTTCTGGACATTTCTAGTTCTAGCTATTGCGGGAGTGTTAATCTTTCACTATTGTCTTAAAATGAGACAGCAAAAGTTGTCCCTAACTCATCTTCTACCCGGTTGGAATCCAATAATAATTGGATTATTGATAGGTATATTAGGTACTTTTGCGCGTTACTTCTCTACTGTATCAGGAAGGGAATTTGGAATGTCTACAACAGATGGAGTGGCAGAGATATTTCAAGCGTTTTTACTTATTGAACCTATCGGATGGATTGGACTCTTTATAATCGGATTAATAATCGGCTCAGCTATTTCAGCTTTCTGGGGAAAAGAGTTTCGTTTTTCCTTCCCTACAAAGCAACGGGGAGTTCAGGTTTATAGTGGAGGATTATTACTCGGTATAGGAGCTATGTTAGCGCAAGGATGTAATTTTGGGCATATTTTTGGAGGTATACCAGAATTAGGTGTCTCTTCTTTCGTTGCACTCTTATTCATACTCGTTGGTAACTGGCTTGGATCTTATCTCTATTACATTAGATTAGGATATGAGCTACCAAAATCAACTCCTAATCAGAGGGCAGTTTAAATTTTAACATTATAGAGATCTTGATAACCTAATTTACTTTATAACGCCATCTACCATTTTTAATTCACGTTCAGCATACGCTGCCACATCGGGATCGTGAGTAATAATCACAACGGTAGTACCAGTCGTTTCATGGAATTTTTTGAGGAGATCCATAACTTGTTTACCAGTAACACTATCAAGGTCGCCAGTAGGCTCATCTGCGAAGATAATGGCAGGATTATTCGTTAATGCTCTAGCAATAGCAACGCGTTGCAGCTGTCCCCCGCTTAATTGAGCAGGAAATTGATTTGCTTGAAGATCAATTCCGACTCCTACAAGAAGTTCTTCAACTCTATCACGTAATTCAACATCTAAATTTGCGAGTTCAGCGGGTAATGCCACATTCTCACGAGTGGTGTAGTGAGGTAACAATGCATAACTCTGGAAAATAAAACCCATATCATCAAGTCTAGCCTTTGATTTATCTTTATCTGGCATATCAGAGAGTTTTTTGCCACGGAAGATGACAGAACCATAATCTGGAGTATCAAGACCAGCCATACAGTTCAATAGAGTCGTTTTTCCAGCTCCAGAACTACCGGTAACAGCTATAAACTCTCCTTCTTTTATATCAAAAGAAACCCCACGTACAGCATACACGGTTGTTGTACCAAGATTATAGTTTTTGAATAATCTTCTGACAGCTAAAATTGTCCCAGTGGAGATATCATGGAATTCTTCTTCTCGCGTTCCAAGGGTGTCAAAGCTAAAGTGTGGAATATCTCTACCAAAAAAGTCAGCCCAAATTTTCAGAGACTCAGCCTCTATAAATAAATCCACACTCACTTCTGCAAGAGCATGTAATGAGTCTCTAAATTCCTTAGTAGAATCAGTAACTTGGATAGTTTTATCCAAATAATCCGAAAAGCAAGATTGGCATCTGTCAATGCTGCTAGCAACGGAATGTAGGAGTTCTTTTCCTTTTGTAACTTCAGTCTCCAATCTATCTAAAATTTCATTGATCATTATAAAATCCATAGAACAAAGGTTTAATTGAGAAAGAATAATCTTAGGAACGATAAATAGGTTAAAAATGCGATAATAAAGCTGTTCTAATTCTGAGAGGGCATTAAGCTTAGCTAATAAGATGCGGAAATAAAGATCGGCTTTTTTTTGTAATTTTGGATCCGATACCTTAATGTGAGATAATGGATCACCCCACACTTCCTCTAACTTGTCTAAAATTCCAGACATCGATTTTAATCGCTCGATTGAAGGCTCTAGGAAAGTTAAAAAGAGATTTAAGATGATAAATTTATCTAAAACATCTAAAACATCGATTACACCACACTCAGGATTAGATACAATGAAAGGCCTATCTAATCCTGCTAGAGAAAAACGGTATGACTGCTCTTCTGAATTATCCCATAATGTAATCAAAGTTTTGCAGGCAATATCACGAAAAGCTAGAGGTAAGTCTTCATTTATTTTATTTAGTTTTTTATTGAAATTATCGGTCAATTTAGAGTCTATAAAAGTTAGAAAGTTTTTAACAATACCACTAGTCTCTTTTAATTCTCTATCTTTTTTAAGTCTCGAACGGAATAGATTTTCAACGTTTTTCAGGTAATAATTTCGGAAATTATTGTAAATCACTTCCGATTCAATACTATCAATTAAGGATGTACCAAAAAGAGCACCATTATCTATTCTTGCAGATAGTATTAGAAATGTATTTAGTTCTTGGGAATTAATATTCCTTTTATGTACCTTCAGAGTTTTTTTCAGTTTCTTAGAGACTTTTTTTGCAAAATTCCTATTATGTGCTCGCTCAGGTTTATTAATTAACCCTGCACTATATATTGTTATCACTTTTCTTTCTCCATTTACTCATATGGCGGATATTCAACCCTATCGATTAAACCGTCTATGATGTGAACGATATAATCGCATTTTTCAGCAATAAAACGATTATGTGTAACTAAAACCAGTGTTTGATTATTTTTCTTGTTTATACGACGGAAAAGACGCATAATATCCGCACTTGTAGTAGAATCAAGATCACCCGTAGGCTCATCTCCAAGAATTATTGCAGGTTCATTGATCAACGCACGTGCTATAGCGACTCTTTGCTGCTGACCACCTGATAACTCTAAAGGGAAATAATAAAGGCGATCACCCAAACCTAAGTCTCTTAAGAGCATCTTTGATTGTTCTCGAGCAACTCCTACAGGTACTTTTTTCAGCCTTAATGGTGTTTCTACATTCTCAACTGCAGTAAGAAAAGGGAAGAGATTAAACAATTGAAAGATATAACCTATTTTATCTCTTCTGAAAGCAGTCATTTGTGTATCTGAAAGATCATCAGTATCTATGCCTTCAATAAAGATTTTTCCTCCCGAGTTACGATCCAAATGACCGATCATGTTTAATAATGTTGTTTTACCACATCCCGAAGGACCCATGATTGCGATCATAGCCCCTTTTGCAACTTCAAGATCAATTCCTCTCAGAGCATGAACTTCATTAGGCTTGCCTTCATTATATTTCTTATGCAAGCCTATAATTTTCAGTATAGGTTCTTCGGTTGTCATTATTCCTGATTTATCGGTTGTTGTTGACATTTATTATTCACCACTCTAAAACTAGCCCACATATCGTAACGCTTCAGAAGGAGGAATACGACTTGCTTTCCAACCTGGAATTGCCCCAGAAATGAATGCAATGAATGTAATAAACCCTAAGTAGAGAGCAATTCTATCCCAAGGAATGTGAAGAACTGAATCACCTGCTTGGGCAAAACCTACGTTGATGAGTAATCCATTGACCACACCAATAACTAGTCCAATTATGCCTAGGATAAACAATTCCATCAAGACAGAAAGGATAACTTGACTCCTTGGAAACCCAATCGCACGCATCATCCCGATTTCTCTTTTACGTTCTGATACGTTTCTTATTGAAATCACTGCCATCCCAGTTGCGCCTAATACCAGCCCCACACTTACATAGATCTGAAGCATATCCGTCATTTGCTGCATTGCTTTTAGATTTTCTTTTAACACTGAATAAAGCGAAATTGCAATAGCTGTAGATATATTTTGGCCAGTTAATTTGCGATATCCCTCGCCATCCAGGTTGGTATATTCTTCAATATTATGACCGATGTCTTCAACCTTAGGATCGTCAATAGGGAGGATTGTCTTAATTAAGAAGGAATTATATTGATCAGGGGTCGAAGAAGCGGTGGGTCCAAAATATCCTGTTTGATTGGCTAAGTGTTCTGGGATCAGAACAGAACCCATCACATCTGCTCTCTGCTCTCCAAAGCCGCCTGTTTCAACAGATCCAACTGGAAAACCTGCACCTCTTTCGTAATCAAGGTGACCACCTACTGTGAATTGCTTAAATGTCGGCATACGGGTGTCATTCACTAAAATATCGGTTTGATATAACCAGATTTGTCTACCAAAAGGTAATATGAATGAATCTGTAAAGATAATAGAATTATTGATGATCATATTATCCATATCACGAAGTGCAAACTCTTCTGTAATTTCACTAGTATCACCAAAACCACCAAATGAAAAGCTAGCGCCACTTTCCAGATATTTTGTTGTATTATACGCAGTCATTTTGAAAAATGGATCGAAAAAGAGATCCCAAGCGTTTCGTGAAGCTTCTAATAACTTTGAATCGCTTGTAGTGAATTTTACATCTTCCCGAATGCCATCGGGGAAGACATTCAGATAGAAATCATAACGCCAATTGGAATCATTCGCGCTTTTTGCATTTCCCCTTATTTGCTCTGCCTTGACTTCCACCATTCTTAATGGAAGCACATCTGTAGTTATATCAAATTTAGGATCATAAGGATCTCTTAGGTAGACCAGACTAATAATATTTTGACCTAATATTGGAAGGTAATCTCGAGATCTAAATGGTATGACATCTATTATTCTATCGTCCAGAGTATATAATAAATCAGTATAATTGAAACCTGCAATTTCGGGATTACTAAGATTAACAACGATGTCAACACCTCTTGCATCCTCTTCAGCTTGTCCTAGCATAGTACCAGTATTTGTAGCAACCATGGTTGCAATTGTAACGTTAAGTGTGAGAATGATGCCAAATATGGCGAACGTCAAAACTGAACGTGCTTTATGAGAAGAAATCATTGCGGGAGCAATTTGAGAAACACCTTCAAAGTTAGGTATTTTATTAAAAAAATAACGTAAAGCATTCATGAGTGGGGGGAGATTCAAGCCTACTAGTATAATTGAACCAACAACCAATTCTACTACAGAGAACATAAATAAATTTAATGGATTTCCTTCCATTGTTTCTATCCACTTAAAACCCTCAAGGAAAAGGAAATTAGGGACAAGGTAAAGAAATAAACCTGTTATGTTGCCTGCTTTCACAGGACTAATAAAACGGGACAAAATTAGACCCACACCAATAGCTATGAAGCCTGCTGCAAGTAAAATGTGTTCCCATTCTTGCATAGAATCATAGCCTGCCTTATACTCCCAAATGCCTTGCAAATCCCTATCAACTATACCATTCAGCGATAAGACGATAACGCCGCAAAAGAGCAAAAATAAGCCAAGAAGAAAATAGTTCCTTGTATTTTGTTCACTAAATTCGGTCTTTATTCCGCGAAGTGCTTCAACAACATTTACACGAGCAGCTCTTATGCTTGGCAATAAACCAGTTACTATAGCTAAAACAACTCCTATTAATACGGAGAAAAAAGCTGTAGTAGGCTGAATTATCGGGGTTACAGTTCCGCTTCCTACGCCCCAAGCGGAAGCTATGAAATACGATATAACCCACCCAAAAGCCAATCCACCGAATAATCCTAATATTCCTCCAACAATTCCTTGAAAAATAGCTTCTATTAAATAAATATTAAAGATATCTCGCCTACGTGCACCAACTGCTCTCAATACACCAGTTTGAAACTCCTTATCCTCTACTGCAAGCAATTGAATATTAGTAATTAATAATAAACCTGTAAGAACAATTAATAGTCCTAATACTGTGAGAAAAGCATTTACTAAATCAAAAATTAAATCAATTATCTCTATGATAATCAAACGTGTTGACAGTGTTTGATATAGTAAGCCTCTTTCTTGGATTTCTATTTTAAGAGCATCAAGATAGTCTTCTAATTCATTTTTATCAATCTTTGAATGATAGTGATCGGTTTTAAGAGCAATAGCGTAATTATCTAAAATGTCTGTGTTTCTAAACGGATCAGCCCAGCTTAGATATGATTGAAGATACTCTATACGCATTACCATACCTTCCCCATGTTGGGCTCCTATACCAGGACGGTAACTGTCATAGACACCAACTACAGAGAGTTGTACAAGTACATCTTGATACTGAGGAATAAGTACGCCTGTACTATTATCAAAACTAGTAAATTCGCTAAAACTCGTTCTTAATGTAACTGGAAGTGGAGTTATTTTCTCTATACCAAGAGCCTCTGCCATTTCACTAGATAATAACACCGATTTATTATCAGTCAAGTATTTGCTAATGTCTAATGGATCCTTTGTTATCCAATCATAAAACTCCCCAAAATCAAGATCATACTCTAATGGCATTCCTGCTACATCTACATAAGGTTCATACTGAGAACCAATCGAGACCTCAGTTGTTTCTAATAATTGAGGTAATATGCCTACAGCCTCAGGGACAAGTTCTGCTATAATAGCTTCATCAGTAGAATTCAGATAGCCACCTAATATAGAACTAGAAATTGTAAAATCGACTTCACCTTCTCCCAGCAATAGGTTTGTCTTGAAGAAGTGTTTTAGGGTAGCTGTTGTTATTTGAGTACCTACGAGTAATGACACACCTAATGTTATTGCTAAGATTGCAGCAACATTTTTTGTTTTACGTCTGGTTAAGCCGCGTTTAGCGGTTTTTAAATTTGCTTTCAATACCAATTGTATACGGCTCCTTAAATCTGTTATCTTATTTACTTCGGTGGTTCAAAAAGATAAATTTTCATTGATAAAGCGCTTAAATTCATTCTCTTTTTATTCCAAAGAATGTTGGACGGCAGTTTTAGGAATATTATTTTTTCCTCTTGAGTTTATTTCGTGTTTTTTTATTTTATTCAAAAAATTTAATATATCCAATTTTTTAATATTATAAAAATAATGATATAAAAACACTTCTGAATAACACCCCTCTCGGGGTTTTAGAGGATCAATTATGCCCCAAGATATGGCTAATAAGTTTGAACGCAGGTTAGCTCGTGTATTGGCAGAATTAGCTATATTAATTCAATTGAAACAGAGCCCTGAGGGCATACATGCATATGATCTAAGTAAAAAAGTTGAATGTTTGGTGTTTGAAAAAAGACAGCTACAAATTAGACAAATTCATGAAGTTGCGAAAGTACTTGGAAAAGTTCAGAAACTTGCTGGATTAAAACTTGGAGAAGCATCATATGAAGAACTGAGAAATGAATTATTAATTGAAGTAAAGAATCATCCTTTAATATATGCTCATCGTATTATCAGCCAAATCTTGAATTCAGTAGATCAAAATCCTACAAATGAACAAAAAAAATATTTAAAAGAAACTATTGGAGAACTAACAGAGGGAATTGAATTTTTAGAAAAAAGGGCATCTTTATGGGGCAGTATCAGTGGAATTTATCCAGTATTGAAAAGCTTAGAGGAAAAAGGAATTGTAAAAGTAATTGATGAAGTACATGAAAGTGGACGTTTACGAAAAATTTACGTCATTACACCTGTAGGATTATTATATGCGACAGATCTCTTGAATAGTTTTATGGAAGTATCTGGATTTGTTTTTCGGCTTATTCTTGAGGCGGGGATTCCAAAGGTAAATAAAAAAGAAGAAATAAACCGTCCTTTTCCTCACCTCGCCCAACGACTATTAAATGACGTTGATTTTGACAAAATTGATCAAAAAGACTTTATCAAGACAAGGAATGATTTTATGCCCTTAGCGGGTGGAGCTGTTGGTATAGGGGTCGCGTTAATGACAGCATTGATCATCACTGATAGCCCCTCGTTCTTTGAGCAACTATTTCAACGGATAGAACAACCTGAAAGAAAAACCGTTATTGTACGTTTCCTAAAAACACAATTTGAAGAGCTACAAAAGGCTATAAACGAAATAATTAGGCAATTAGATAATATATGATGTCTCTCATCCAAAAATAATGCAATCTTCTGTTCTAATCTCTTAAAGAGCCCAATCATTTTATTATTTTGTGATTTTTCAGGTAAATAACTAATCATAACAACATTATTGCTAATAAAGAACTATTTCTATGTTTTAACTTGGATTCCTAGCTTTACAGCCTTTTTTGCGAAAAAACCTTTAGAATATCGGGTTGTAAACTTGATCTGCAATCCGTCATTCAAAAACTTCTCATCTATTACGTGCCCATTCTCATAAATAAATGATCGTAGTTTCATTAGCTTAGGAGCATCCTCTAGGGTTAGCTCCACCTCATTTGCTGGAAAAAAGGCTTCTATTTTCTCTAAAAGTGGGTTTACATCTCCCAGATATGCAGAAATCTCAACATAAGGATATGTTAGTTCTAATTCAATTAGATCCCTTACTTGGGCTATTTGATCTGTAGAAAGAAGGTCACTTTTGTTCAATGCCAAAATAATCCGATCTCTTGAAACACCCAAATCAAGGAGAATTTCTTCAACTATCGTTGTCTTTCGGCTTATTTCCGGTAATGATTCTGCTGCATCAATGACGAATACTATACAATCAGATTCTAACCCCTCTTCTAAGGTGCTTCGGAAAGCTGCAATAAGAGAGGGAGGTAAATCCTCAATAAAACCAATAGTATCGGTCACAATAAAGGATGAGCCATCTAATAGATAAGCACGTCTACTTAATGGGGCTAGTGTTGTAAAAAGATGTGAACTAACTTGGGCACCAGTACCGGTGAGTTGATTCAATAGTGTGGTTTTTCCTGCACAAGTATAGCCAGCAAGTGAGATAGATAATATCTCACTCTGTTTTCTCTTCTTACGTTGCTCCCGTCGTGAGAGTTCTAAGCGTTCTAATTGCCGTTCAATCGTTCTAATACGCCTTTTTTGATCTGTTTCAAATAACTCAAGCCGTGAAAGACCGAGTCCTCGGACTATTCCTCCACCAGGAGCGGACCATCCTTTTCTCTCACCACCCATCTTTTCGAGAAGTCTAGCCTTGTGAAAGGGTAATTCATATTCAGTTCTAGCAAGTTTAACTTGAAGAGTGGATTCAGGTGTGTAAGCTCTTTGTTCAAATATACTAATGACTAACTGAACACGATCGATAACTGGAATACCTAATTCTGTCTCAAGATTATATGATTGAGAGGGAGTTAACTGGTTACCGAAAACAATAACTTCAGGTGGATTTTTGCCATTATCCTCTAGTTCTTCAAGTGTTGCTTGAATCTCGTATAGTTTACCTAGGCCAATGTAGTATTTAGAACCTCCAAAGCGGATCTGACGGAAGATTTGAAGTGGATAAAAACCCGCAGCCTCAAGAAGGGCTAAAAATTCGTTAAAAAGATCGCTCTCACCGGGTTTTAAGTGATAAACTGCAAATACGGGATTATTTTCTGTTATTTTCCTCATCTCATTATTAAACGCACGATATTTAATTCACAGTTTTTTGCTACTCCTTAGAAGGAGGCCAAAAAAGTCGTTCTAAAACATTACTACAGGAACTACAGCGATAAAAAGGTATATCCCCTTCATCTGCGATTAGTTTCGCGCCTGCATCACAAAGAATATCACCACAATGAGGACAATGAAAGTAAGTAGCCTTAGGTTTCATGTCTGGAGGAAAAATACTCCGATGACAATCACCACAGAACTTTCCAAATAAGTCACATTCAAGATGATCTAAAATTATTACTATTTCAATTCACCAAGTCAAATTTTCCATGGAACTCTGGTAAAAAAATTATTCTTTTAATCTCTTTTTTTTTATCTATTAATTAAAACTATATTATCTCGAGGGATCAAGTTGAATCAATGGACTTGTTCCAATTGCGGTAGAACGGATAATGATGGACAATTTTGTATAAGTTGCGGTACGGAAAGACTAGAGACCGCGCCACCTCTTTATCGTGACCATGTTGCCTCACACGAAGCATCGCAACCGAATTGGGCGATATTTGTTTTTCTTTGTTGTTGTTGTACACCGATTACGGCTTTAATCTACGCGTGGCTGTCTTTTTCTTCTCGTGAACCATTACCACCAGTAGACCAAACTACAGTGCTCCCCAAGGCAGTTTTGATAGCAGATGCTGAAAAAGCAAACATAGCTCGTAAACAGGCTCTTCAAGCAATGAGTGAGCAGGATTATGGCAAAGTAATCCTTAGTGCCTATGAGGCTATCCGACAAAAACTTGGAGCTACCATACCGGGTTATACTATCGCTGAAGTAGCAGAAGAAAAATATGGTGCAGAATCTACCCTAGCTGCTAATCTTGCTGGTCTTGAAAAGTTTAAAGAGGATATCCTACGCTATGGAAAGAATCCCACAGAAGAGATGGCTAATATTGCCTTAGAGCTCATGAACAAGGTATTTGATAGCTTTTGATAGATTATTCGGTCAGATAAAGCTGTTTTTTCTTAGATTCTCACTGTAAAATCTCATTTTTGCTTGAGGGATCAGAGATGTGTCGTTGGACTTGTTCTAATTGCGGTAAAATGGATAATAAAGGTATTTTTTGTATTAAATGTGGATCAAAAAGACCAGAAAACACACCAGTTGCTCATCAAAAATATGTGAGCTCACAGGAAACAACTAAACCAAATTGGTTTGTGTTTTTTTTCCTTTTTTGTTTATGTACACCAATTGTAGCTTTAGTTTATGCCTTTTTAACATTTTCTTTCCGTAAACCTCTTCCATCGACACAAATCTCTCGTTCTAGACCATCTCTAGCAGTAGATGAAGAAAGATTAGCAGTAGATGAAGAAAGAGCAAATGCTGCGCGTAAGAAAGCAATCAAAGCGATGAATGAAAGGGCATGGGATATTGTGATTCTTCATACTTATGAAGCAATTCAACAAAAACTAGGAGTTATTATGCCAGATGATTCTATCGCTGAAGCAGCAGGGAAGATTTATGGTTGGAATTCCACTCTAGCTATTGACCTTGCTAGTTTTACTAGGTTTAAGAAGTATATCGAACGTTCTGGAAAGAGTGCCACAGAAGAAATGGCTAACTCTGCGTTTGAACTTATGGAACAGGTATTTAATAACTCCTGATACACTATTCACATGGTCTGGGCCATGTATTTATTATTAGAGTCTCACTGCATGATTTGCATTTGTAAAACCGACTGTTATCTTGAGTAACCAATTCAATTGCCTCTTCACATAGAATGTCACCGCAGTTGGGGCAGAAATAGTACGTAGCCAGCGGTTCCATTTCGGGAGGCCAAATTTTTTTATCACAATGATCACAATGGAGATGCGCAAGTCGAATAACCATTTCCTGCACCTAAAAAGTTTAAGAGATTGAAAGGAGGAAACTACTTTGAGAATATAGGTAGAACGTTTTCTGCAATATATTTAATCGCATCTTTTTTCTTTGGGCCAACTGGTGACCCAATTACTACTTGTGTCACACCGATTTGTTTAAGCCCCTTAATTCGCTCGATACATTGGTCTGCGTTCCCTGCAATTGTGAATGCGTCGAACATAGCAGGGGTAATGCTCTTCATTGCTTTTCCAAAATCTCCTGCGCCAAGAGCAGAAGATACAATCTCAGCAGATTCTGCAGAGATATTATGCCGTTCTAGCACGTTTGAAGGACTCCCTGCTACAATGAAAGCAACCACAATTGCAGCAGCCTCCTTTGCTTTTTCTGCATCTGGGTTTGCTGAGAATGAAGCGTAAGCAGCAATATCAATATCCGATAAATCACGATCCGCTTTTTCTGCACCTACTTTGATGCGTTCAATTGCAAATTCAAAATCCTTCGGATGCGAAGCATTGATGAGTACACCATCAGCCATTTCACCTGCTAATGCTAACATTTTCGGTCCTTGAGCTCCTGCATAAATTGGTACACCACCTGTTGTAACATCGGAGACAGTTAGAGGTTGATTACAGGCATTGCACACAATTTCTTTCCCCTTTTTCGCAGCTTTGTATTCTTTTTTCTTTACAAGCCCACCACATGAATGAAGCTGTGTTTTGAAATTTAATTTAGCCTTAGAAAAGTTAAGGACTTTCCCCTCAAAATCAGCAGCTTTACCGAGCATTAATGAACGAATAGCTTGGATACTTTCTCGCATTCGTGTTAATGGTTTTTTAAAGCCGAAACCTAGCTTACTGAAGGTTGCCTTGTCTCCAGGGCCGAGCCCAAGAACCGCACGTCCTCCTGAGATTTCATTGAGCGTAAGCATTGCTGAAGCTGTCCAAGCAGGTGAAATTAGAACTGGATTTGTTACACCAGGCCCTAATTTAATCTTATTTGTCTGATAAGCGATGCTAGCTAGAGTAATATAAACATTACGATTGTTATAATGGTCGGTTATCCAAACGTATTGGAAGCCGACTTCTTCCGATAATTTAACTAGTTTTACAAGCTTTGGTATTGGTATTTCAGGGACAAATTCGATTCCGAATCTCATTCACTGCATCTCCTAATGGAAAATCGAAAAAGAGAGGGGAAGTATAAACTTATCATGGATCGGAAAAACATGAGAAAAATCCTTTGTTTGTTTAGATTGTAATAATAGATTACAGAAATAATATACAAGACCAAGATAATAACAGCTAAAAAGTAAATAATATACTAAGAATTAGGAACTATAATAGGAAAGAGTTTCAATTGAATAAAGATCGAGCTCCAACGCTAATAAATAATGTAGATCCACAACCTACTCAGAACATTGACACAAACAATGAAAAGGAAGAGGAAACTGCTAATAAAACCCTTAAATATAAGTTACGAGCTATTCTTCAAGAATTTAAAAAACAATCAGAAGATCTTACTCCACCAAAGGATATTACTAATTATCTAAAGCATCCAATATACGGCACAGAATTTGGTATAGTTGTACTATCAACATACATTGCCATTCTTTCAGCTCTTCTAATTCCTGCAAATGCAGGACTCCTCTCTCTTATTCGTGTATTCTTTGGTTTAGCGCTTGTTCTCTTTTTACCAGGCTGGAGTTGCACAGCATTATTTTTTCCTCCCAATTCAAGTGATGTTGATCTTATAGAGCGGATCAGCTTAAGCTTTGGTCTAAGTCTTGCAGTATCGATCATTGATGGTTTATTTCTTAATGAATTCTGGTCTCTTGCCTTGGAGCCTGTTCTTATCACTCTCTCCTTCATAACGCTCTCTATGATGGTCCTGGCCATATTCATTCGTATAAAATAGAAGAAAGTATTATTAGATATCAGCCATGCCTAAGTTTGCTATCCTGTTCCAATGAACTGAGTTTTAATAGGCATTTATAACTTAAGACTGGTAATTAAGACTAATATTATCGTTCGCTGGCTAGATTCTCCTTTTCGGTAAATAATTCAGCCAAGTGGGGAAGAATGAGATAGATAGCTACAAGAAAGACTGGAATTAAAGCTAATTCGACAATAATCGAAAGAAAAAAAGGATATTTATCCCCAAACTCGTCCCAAATCAAACCACCCACTATTGGACCGATAACTGCTCCTAAACTGCTTGTAGTACTTTGTATGCCAAATATTTTTCCCCTATGCGTTTTTGAAACTCTGCTGATAATATTAGCACCGATTAATCCAGCTGTAGTGGCAATAGTGACATCAATAACAAGTAAAGCTGCGAAAATCCATAGATTATCTGTATGAATTAAAAACCAAGTTACAATGGCACCAACAGCGCTTGCGATACTGATCCCTAGCATCGGATGTATCCGATCAGCAATTTCTCCAAATTTAGGAGCCAACAGCATACTAACAACACCAGTAGGTATGTATGCCAGTGTTACCAATTCAGGATTATTCTCAATGTTCTCTAGCATATAGACTAGCAAAAATGGCTTAGCAAGAGACCCATTTACCGAACTCATGAATAAAACAAGTGCTAAAAGAATGAATCCAATCATAAAAGCTTGAGGAAGTGGATCAAAAATGGAGTTCTGTATTTGAACCTCATCAAGAGGATTGTTTGCAAATTTAACTTCCTCATCAACTGTTTTGAGAAATAAGAAACCAGCATAGAAGTTTGCAAAACCAAAGATTGGTATCGCAGCATATAGGAAAAAAGATTCCATATTAGCCTCGTTGGCATAGTTAAGAATTCCAAATCCAATAAGTGCACCGAAAAAAGTCCCGATGCCCTGTTCCCGATTACGGAGCCCGTATGCTTCCGCGCGATTCTTCTTATCAGATTTTTCAGCAATCAGAGTATTTAGTGGTATCCAAAAAAAACCAACCCCAAAACCAATTGAAAACGTTCCTATGGCCAAGCCAGGTAACCAACTCGTAATAATTGCCAAATATATTATGAAATAAGCTATGCCCCGCCCAAAAGAACCAGTAAGTATGAGTTTAGTTCTAGAAGTTCGATCGGTTAGCCAACCAACAAATGGTGAGCTAATTGTGTAACCAAGAATCTGTAAAGCAAAGACGATCCCCATTTCTGCTCCTGAAGCATCTAACTCTTGTGTTGCGACCCAAGGAATCAAAAATTCCAGAAAAAAAAATCCTAGCGTGTTAAATTTTATTATCCGAATCATTGAATAGAAATCTTTAGTAAAACGACGTTGAGAAGCATTATCTACAGACACTTTATTCATACTAACCTTTCCAGATGAATTAGTCTTAAATGAAGCTTCGATTAAGATAATAATGAAGTTTTAGTCCGCAACTGTTATAGATTCTTTAAGATCCACAATAAATTCCTGAAGTTTTTCAGGCTCAAATTTAACACCACAGGCTCTTTTATGACCACCCCCACCATATTTATTGAAAACAGGCACAAAATCTACCGTAGAATCAACGGGGGCGCGTGCGGAAACAGTTACGGTTTTTCCTGTGGAATACACTACAACAGGTCTGCCTAAAATCTCAACCAAATACCTTGATAAGGTAGAATTCGGTTCTTGGATTGTACGATTTCGATAAATTAAGAAAGGTTTGCTTCTGTCAGTTGATGTAAGGATTTTATCTAAAGTAGCAAAAAGATGTGTGAAGTAAGAAGAATATTTCTCAACAATTTCAGCATTGAGGGCCTCAAGACTATTTCCCTTATCAAAACTGTTGATGATTTGAAGGTACCAGTCTTCAAATCCATCATCCCATGCTGCCACCTCATAACATTTACAAACCTTTGCTATGTGTAAGAAGGGGAGATCATGTAGATAAGATACGTTAAAATACTTCGAGAAACTTTCAGAGGTTTCTTTATAGAAGGCTTGAAGTTCTGGCACTGTGTAGATCTCTAATTCTCGTTTTTTCTGATCTTTTACAAAGGAAGAAATCCCTGCATCTGCAAAAACTCCCAGAAGAGTAAGTAAAGAATGCATTGAGTCAGAAGCAGGTCGATATTCTTTACAAAGTCGCTGTAGAAATTGATCTACTAGATAAGTAGTAGGTAAATATAAATCACCGTCTGTACAAGGGTTATAGGTACAATACGTCTTTGTGGGAATCCCTTCAAGAGTTACATGATGATCAATCTGGAATGCGGAGCCAGAGCGTACCATAGCGGGAATACGGCGGACATTTGTACCACTAGTCAACGCAATGTCAAGCAAACAGATAAGATCAGGCTTGAGCTCTTGTATTTCATTAAGAGGGATATCCCATGAAGCAGGATTACGAAATACAGTGTCAACTTCAATTCCCATTTGTTCATAAAGCACCAAATCCATTTTCACAGCAGAAAAAAGGCCATCCAAATCATTATCAGCTATAAGAACCAGCTGCGCTTTTTTTCCACCTGCTCGCTCCAATTTTTTGGAGAATCTGGATACAAAATCATTAAGATCTCTGGTCATTGTTTTATATACTCCTTTGTTCATAGTTTCGCGGTAAAAGTGAACAATCATCATTTTATAGCGCTAGTACTCTTTATTTCTAAAACAATAAGCGGGATTGTAATTTATCAATTGCTTTTCTAACTTTTTTTATCTCTTGAGGTATCCATTCAAGTTCAGCTGCCTTAACAATCTCCTTTACTTAAGTTACACTCTTAGAACTGAGAATAGTCGCCACAGAAGAATCACGGATGAGAATAACAGTATAGAAAAATTTTCGTTACAGTGCCTTTTTTCGTCTCGTCAGAATGAATGGTAAAATTCTTTTATTTTTCCAATTACTAGAGGAGATACTAGTAGAGAAATAAAAAGGAGAATCAACTGGAAACTGTTCTCCCTTCAGTACTTGTACCAATAATGAACGCGAAAGTTGAGTATATCCAAAAGAAAGCTTTTAAGAAAATTAATACATGAAACTTGAAAAACAACTTAAATAATCTCTAATTCCTTGGCTTTCTTCTAAGGGTTAACAGAAGATAATTTCTTATCCGATCATTGGAGGCTTTTAGGTGCTATTTAACGAGATACGATTACTGCCTGGTCATCCTTATTTCCCCCCTTCACTTCAACACAGAGATTTATCATTTCAGATGGACTCTCAAGAGTCCATCATAGAATTTTCAGAACTTTTAACTGCGCTTAAGAAAATTTATGGCCTTAAGAAAGGAATGCCAATTGTACTCAGCGGGGGTACACATTTTGCACTTGAGATAGCCATAGATAATCTAATTGAAGGAACAGATATCGCTTTGGTAGTAGGAAGCGGGACTTCAAGTGATAATATTCGATCAATGATATCGGGCTCTTGTCCAGCGATTGATCAGTTTCCTTGTGCAGAAGACCATTCCATTGATACAGGCCTATTAAAAGCGAAATTAGAGGAAAAACCGTACAAAGTGGTTATTATTCCCCATGCAGAAGTAGATCTTGGTATTAAACATGATATTAGGCAAATAGGAAAAATAGTTCGGGAATTTGGGAGCTTTTTGATTGTAGATGCAACTTCAACCATTGGAGCAGAGGAATTTTCACAAGATTCATGGAATGTTGATATTGCATGTTCAAATTCCAATTGGGGACTAGCTGCACCACCAGGCCTTGCTATATGCTCTGTTAGCCAAAGAGCCCTAGATGCTCTGAGAAAAAGGAAGGAAAAGATAAAATCAAAATATCGAAATATGACAATTTTATCACAAAGTATGGGCCAAATTCTCGCAGTTGAGGAGAAAATCCCTTTAGATAGCTTCCCGATGGGACTTATATACTTACTTAATAATAGCACAAAAGCTATTCTAGAAGAAGGGTTAGCAGAGTATCAGAGCCAACATAGATTAATGTCTAGAGTATTTCGACAAAGTCTTACGAATATGGGAATACCTACTTCCCCTGTTGAGGATAGCCAAGCAGTTGGATCATTAACGGTAGGACAGCTTCCCGAGTCATTACCCCCTACAGAATTTCACTCCTGGTTAGCCAAACAAAAACTCTATCTGGGCAAAAGTAATTCGAACGCATTTCAGATTGGGCATGTAGGATTCTTAGATTTCGGAACTATAATCCAAGCAATATTTGCGATAGAAAATGCACTACTCGGTATGGAGCATCCTGTTGAACCGAACGCAGGCATTTTTGCTATTGCTTCAATAAAAAAAGATATAGAAAATCTGATTAGCGATAAAAAGTAGAGTGAGAAAAAAGCAATACAATCATTTCTTTTCCTTTTTGATAAATCGAAAGGTACTTAGCAAGAGTAGAATCGATAGAACAGATATTGAGGAAGTGGTTTCACTAGTTTTGCTATTATTTTCCTCGGTACCAATAATATAGGTACTTATTATATAGGTTTCCATGTTATCTGCCTTGTCCTCGGCTGTAACCTTGAGGTAGAGTTCATTGATCGATTCGATGAAAGTACTTATCTTTGCTGTCGCATTCCATCGCCCACCTACCCCTAAGGTCATATTTACTCTAACATAGCAAATAAATTCATCACAGACTAATAACCACAATGATTTAATCCCTGATTCATCTGTGGCATTCAAAGATACAGAAATGTGAGTCGTTGTATGATTAATTATCAGCGGTTCAATTTGGATTGCAGACAACTCGGGAGGATTGTTGTCATTAACAAATTCTAACCCAATTTTGCGATGAATTTTCTCATCTATTTTAATAGAGTATAAAGAGTTTTCAGAAGCCATTATGGAAGTAAAAGAAAGGCTAGAGAGGGCCAAAATGAAGAGTAATAGCATATTGGGGAGCTTCATCGATTCGCTAATTCTCCGATCAGGTTATAATTGAAATGCGAGAATTACGTCTCCTCACCGTCTTGTGCAACAATCGGAATCAAGAGAGAAACAAGTCCCTCTTCTTCTGAATATTCTACAACATTTGCGGATCGTAGTTCATTTATTGCACGAAGGACTTTAGCGGATTGATCCTCTCCAAAACTAGACGTTAAAATCTTCCGCTCAACAGGTTTACCACTCTCTACTAATTGTGTTAGGACACCCATGTGAATATCACCCTCGAATACGGAGGAGATCAAAAAATCACGTAATTGCAACTTTCTCTCTAAAAATGTCTTTTGTTTTGAGGAGGTTTTCATCTTTTCATCAAGTTTTTCAACGGTAGCTTCCTCAATTTTTAGCTGATCTGTGAGTTTCTTCTTTTCTTTCTGAATTGTACGAAGTTTAGCCTCTAGTTTAGGAGAACCACCTGACTCATATTCCGCTTTAACCTTTTCATTTTCTTCTTGGAGCCGTTCATAATCCTGTTGAAGCTTTAATAACTCATTTTCAATTTTATCATATTGCTCTTGGGTTTCTTTTTGATCCTCTAACTGTGTATTTAATTTTACAACATCTGTTTTAGATTTTTTAAGTTTGGTTTCTGTGTCCTTCAATTTCTTCTTGGATTGCTTCAATTTCTCTTCCGATGCGATGAGGCTCTCCTCAGACTGCCTTAATTGTTCTTCAAGCTCTTCGAGCTTCTCATCGGATTGTTTCAATCGATCCTTAAATTCGGTAATTTTCTCTTTTGATTGCTTTAGTTTCTCTTCCGACGTGTCTAACTCTTCCTCGGATTGCGTTAATTGTTCTTTATACCCCGTTAATCGTTCTTCGGATCGTTTTAGATTTTCTTCAAGCTCTACTGCCTTTCCTTCAAATTGTTTCAGTTTTGGTTCGGATTCTGCCAGTTTATCTTCAGATTGTTTCAGTTTTGCCTCGGATTCTGCCAGTTTCGCTTTGGATAACCCTAAGGTCTCCTCAAATTCCACCAACTTCTTTTCCGATTGCTTTATTGTATCTTCAAGGTCGGTTAATTTCTCAACGGATTCTTTCAACTTCTGTTGAAAATCAGCTTTTTCTGCCTGCGATGCTTCTAACTCGCTATCTGTTATTCTTAATTTAGATTCAAGGTCTGCTTCTCTAACCATAAGATCCGAATTCTCATTTTTTAGGGTCTGAATATCTCTTCTGGCTTGTTCAAGAGCTTGACTTCCTTTTTCGAATTCCGATTCGATACGTTCTAGACCTTTAGTTACCTCTTGAAACACTGTACGCATAGCGCGAATTCTTTCGATAAAGGTGACCTCTATATCACTAAGTTTCACTTCAGCAAGAGAAAGGGCTTCGCCAGCTCTAGCAATACCGTCTCGCAGCATCGAGAGAATACACTCCACTAACAGGGGCTAAATGATTACAGATTATTTAAACTAATGGATAAATTAAGATTAAAAAGACAGCAGTTTGGGGAAAAAACGGCAAATAAGATCGGAATTATTAATCATACAGCCTATCAAATAATGAAAAATCAACCTATAAGACATCCGATAATATTGAGACCAATAATAGCTTAAATTGCCCTTAAAATTGAAATAAAGGATAATCTATATTAAAGGATAGTTAATTATACTAAAGTTCAGTAAGAGTGTTTCCAGTCCTTAACAAAGAGCAATTCTGGTGAGTGCCGAATCGTGGAAGTCTCCCCCTTGGATTGCCTTTTTTCACCGAGAAGCATTGCTATTATTGGAGCTTCTCGAAAAAAAGGGTCAGTAGGGAATTCGATTATCCAAAATATGATAGATGCACAATTTGAAGGAGAAGTATATCCAATTAATCCTAAAACTACCGAGATTTTAGGATTAAAATGTTACAAGTCCATAACCGACGTAGAAGGAGACATAGATTTAGCAGTTATAGCAATCCCAGCTCGTTTTGTTAATGTTATTTTAGAAGAGATCGGTCAGAAAGGGACTAATGCAGTTGTTTGCGTTAGCGCAGGATTTAAAGAAGTTGGTACAGAAGGAGAAGAATTAGAAGAAGAAATGAGTAAAATAGGACTAAAATATGGTATGAAAATCCTTGGACCTAACTGCCTTGGTGTGATTTCAACTCCTCAGGCAATTAATGCTTCATTTGCTCATGCAAATGCACTACCTGGAAAAATTGCCTTTATGAGCCAGTCTGGAGCCTTCTGCACCGCCACATTGGATTGGAGTCTTTCGGTTGGGCTTGGCTTCTCCCATTTTATTTCATTAGGTAATATTGTCGAATATTGCGGTATTAGTCCAATTGATCTTCTGCAATATTGGAAAGATGACCCCAATACAGTAGCAGTTCTAGCATACCTCGAAGAAATCAGTAATGGCGCCGAATTCATGAAGGCTGCCAAAGATGTGAAGAAACCGATTATAGTAGTGAAATCAGGACGGACAAGTGCAGGAGCAAAGGCTGCATCATCACATACAGGATCGCTTGCAGGTTCAGACAACGCCTTTGAGGCCCTTTTTAAACAATCTGCGGTTATTCGTGCCTATACAACTGAAGAACTGTTTGATTACGCCACCGCATTTATGATGCCGATGCCTAAATCAAATCGAATATGCATTGTTACAAATGCGGGTGGAATGGGTATTATGGCAACGGATGCTGTAGAAGGGGCAGGATTACAACTTGCAAACCTAACTGCTGAGATAGAAACTCAACTTAGTAAGGTGCTTCCTGCAGCAGCTAGTCTCCATAATCCGGTCGATATAATCGGGGATGCCCCGCCCAAGCGATATAAAGACTCTATTGAAGCCATTGTTAAAGATAAAAATGTTGATGGATTAGTAGTCCTTCTCTCTCCTCAAGCTATTACTGAACCAGATGAAGTAGCCCAAATCCTAATTGAAGCAGCACAAAAAACCGAGAAACCTATTTTAGCCTGCTTCTCGGGCGGTGATTCTGTTGAACCCGCTCGAAAGAAGTTAATGATGAATCGGATCCCTGCCTATCCCTTCCCAGAACGAGCTGTTGCAGCTATGGGTGGACTTGCGCGTTATTCACGTTTGAAAGCTCAGATAGAGACCAAAGATGAAATTCCACTAAGCATTCCTAAAGAAGCAAAACAAAAAGCACTTGAGATCTTTGAAGCAGTCAGAGCTGACTATCGGACTGTATTAACCGAAGAAGAAGCAAAACGAGTTGCTGGAGCTTATGGCATTCCAGTTCAACAAACTAAATTAGCCAAAACACGAGCAGAGGCAATTCAATTTGCTAAAGATATCGGGTTTCCTATAGTCATGAAAATCGTTTCGCCCGATATCATGCATAAAACAGATGTCGGTGGAGTAAGGCTTAATGTTCAGGAAAAAGATGTTGTAGAAACATTTGATCAAATAATTCAAAGTGCTCGTATTAATGTTCCTCAGGCAGACATAAAAGGTGTATTGATCGAAAGAATGGTTCCAAAAGGAAAGGAAATTTTTATTGGGATGGTTAGAGATCCTCAGACGGGTCCGTTACTCGCAGTTGGCCTTGGTGGTATATACGTTGAGGTTCTCAAGGATGTTGCTTTCCGAGTAGCTCCCATTTCTCGTTCTGATGCAAGGGCAATGATAGAAGAAATTCGATCGTATCCACTCTTAACAGGAGTAAGAGGAGAACCACCTTCTGATATCGCGGGTATCGCAGAGATATTAGTCCGAGTTTGTGCCTTAGCACAAGATTTTCTGGAACTGGCAGAGATGGATATTAATCCACTTTTTGTTTATGCTCAACAAAGAAACCCCGATAAGAGTAGCTCAACCCAGTCAGTTTTAGTTCTTGATGTGAAAATGACAATAAAATAGATTATAAGGTGTTGAATGATGAGTAATCGTATTTATATAGCCAGTAACCAACTAGGAGCTGGAAGAACTTCAATTATATTAGGAATAGCATTAAAACTTAAAAAACAAGGTAAAAAAATAGGTTATTTTAAACCATGGGTTATCCTTTCTGAACAAACTAAAACAGGCGATCTTATTGACCCAAATATTCATCTATTAAAGAAAGCTCTTAATCTTACAGAAAAACCGGATGAAATAGGCGGAGTAAATATTCCACCCAACCATTTACACGAATTTCTACAGCAAGGGCGGGAAAAAATCTGGAACAAAATAATGGATGCCTGGGGAAATATTTCGCAGAAAGATTTTGATATAATACTTATTGAAGGACATGGATATCCCTCATTTGGTCTCTCTCTAGATATTTCTAATGCTCATTTAGCTAAAGCATTTGAGGCAAACCCAATTATTGTTGCACGTATGGATCGACAAGAACCCGATAGAATATTAGACAGCATTCTCGGAACCAAAGAACGTTTTGGTGAGTCGGTACCAAGATATAGTATTATTAACCGAGTACCTTCAGACTTACACGGCGGATTGATGGATGAAGTAGTTAAAGAATTAGACAATCACGGAATTACGAACCTGGGAAATTTACCGGAAAGTAGAACACTTGCATCACCCTTGGTAGGAGATGTCCTCCAGAAAATGAAGGGCCAAATATTAGTCACATCCGAATTAGCGGAACAAAAGATTGTAACAGCTTCTCTGGTCGGTGCTATGGAAGTTGAAATGGCAATGCCTTATTTCCGAAAAACTCCAAATAAAGCAGTGATAACAGGTACAGATCGATCAGATATGATACTTGGAGCGCTTGAAACAGATACAGCATTACTCATTCTAACAGGTGGTAAATACCCTGATTCCTCAGTGATCTCAGCTGCTAGACGAAAAGAAGTACCAATGATGTTAGTGCCTTACGATACTCTTACAACAGTGAAACTAATAGAAACGACGAGTTGGCCTATTACTGCAGATAATACTCAAAAAATTAAAGAAATTGAAACCTTAGTTGAGCAGCACCTTAATCTGGATTTATTATTCACATAGAGTCTCTAAAGTCCATAAAATGATAATCAGTGGTAAATCCACTAATCTCCTGAATTACTTCGTTAGATGCTCAGTAATCTCAGCTGTTAGACGAAAAAAAGTACCAATGGTAAGAAATAAAATAAATGATGGGAAGGGAAAAAGACGCTGATCCAATACTGAGAGCCAAATTCATTGCACGGGAGAGCCAGGCATTCCTTTTAGTGTTAACACCTCTATACTTTCCCGCAATTCTTGTATTTCCTTGGTTAGTTCCGTGTATTTGGGGTCTGCTCGCATTTCCGCAACAGTTTCTTCATAGTGGGTTTTATCTCGATAGGCTGTTATTAAAAAGGTCTCTGTGGGATCATCCACATTTTCCCATGCACCAATTACCTTAACTCCAACTTTTTTGTAGATTTTTTGAAATTCCTTGACTGTTTGCTCGAGTTTACCATCATCCCGATGTTTGATTAGTTTTTCTTTATATAATTTGAAAAGCATTCTATCATCTCCTAATGTGATAATACGATATTTTATTAAGTCTATATTTGTACCTATTATTTTAACAGATTAAACTATTAATTGTGAAATAACAAGAAGAAGTTAAGTGAATATTTCTAGTTTTGAGGAATTTTACCTTGAATAGGTAAAAATAAATGGTTCACAAGCTAGGTCAAAGTAGTAGGCTTCTTGCTAATTTTCTCTAAGAATAAGTTCTTCTAGCATAAATCAGCAACTTCCACATGGTCTTTTACTAGTTGTTCCAACATAGCGATTTTTTCGGTTTCTTTATGAGTAAATAGGATATCCATGTCATCTATTAACTTAGCTGCAGCAAATGTGTCTTCTCTAACTAATAATATAGGAATTTCACGAGCGGTAGCCTTTGAAAGTATTATTGGATCCTCAGGCAAAATGTTATTGGTTAAAATGATACCGGCTGTGTTACTTTCCACTGCAGCAAGGATCATATCAGAACGATCCCCACTGGTAATGATTAACTTCCCTTCTGTATCAAATAATGGACTTCTAATTGCCCTATTAGCAGACATGGCCCCAACAAAGATGTTTTTGACAATTTTGTCAAGTC
>JAEOTF010000535.1 GCA_016840025.1 Candidatus Hodarchaeota archaeon | reverse complement strand
CCAGCAATAATTTTTAAGAGTGTAGTTTTTCCTGCTCCTGTAGGTCCTAGAATTACAATATATTCTCCTTTGTTTATCTGGAGATCAATTCCTTGTAATACTGGCTTCTTCCCAAAGCGCTTGGATAAATTGGAGATTGTTATGTGTGGTTCTTCCATGATTTTCTGACCTACCTACGCTTTACTCGGGAAACACTCGCACGAAGAGTGAATATTAATAGTGAGGATATGAAAATCAGAATAATTGTAGTTAAAGCAGCTAGAAAGTAATTTGCATCGATTTTAATTAAATTAACAATGAAAACTGGGGCGGTTACTGAAGAAGGTGAAACAGCTATAGTTGCTCCAGTTTCTCCAACACTTCGTGTGAAGCTCATGATTGCTCCAGCTATAATTGAAAACTTTATCACTGGTAATGTAATCTCTCTAAACGTTTGCATTGGTTTCGCCCCCAAGGTTCGAGCAACATCCTCATATGCAGTATCCAATTCTGCTAATCCACCTAACGTATTTCTAACAATAAAAGGAAATGTCATGCTTATATGTGCCATTATAACAAAAAATAACTCATTTACAGGTAGGAATGGCTGTTCTGCCCAAAAGAAACCGACAGATAAACCAAGAGCCGAACTTGGAACGATATAAGGAATGTCTACCAATGCATCTAAGAGCCGAGAAAATTTTTTGGATTTTCTAGCGATTAATATTGCCAGTGGTACTCCAATGATGACGTTAACAATTGTAGCAATGCTTGCTACAAGGACTGTCATAAAAATGCTTTGCCCAAATAAGATCCAATTGGCTTGGGAGACTGTTGAGAATGAAGCATCTTGAATTAAGTAAGTAATTAAAAAGAATGAGGGAATGATGACAAAAACGATCAAAAATCCAAACGCTAAATATTGACGAGCTTGTGGAACCTTACCCTTGCTTACACTCCGTTCAAATGTTGGAAAAACTTTGCGAAAAGGTAATCTAGCATTCCTAGCTATAAGTTTTGCAAGAAATACTAGGGAGAGAGCAATTAGTATCATAATTGCGGCAAGGAAGGCCATACTTGGGACAAGAGAATCATAGGGGATTCCAAGAGAATCGACTCCATCTTGATAATCGTGTTTCCATGTACCAATCAAAGTCGTTCCTGTTTGGGTTACACTCTGAATCGTTGCTAATAGAGTCATTACCCCTCCAGTATCCGATAGACTTTTAGCAAGGCTTAGAACCATTGCAGTAGCTACTCCAGAGCGAAACATAGGTAGTGTCACGGTTCGCGCAGCGGTAAATTTACTCGCACCACATGTTCGGGCTGCAACTTCCAGAGTTACATCAATTTCTTCCAATATTGCAGCTAAAGACCTTACAACATAAGGAAATGTTGTTGTGAAATGAAACAGGATAAGAATAGGAAGAGCATTCTTTATTAGTTGAACCGCAAAAATAGGTGAATTAATATCGGGAGTTACTCCCCAAAACAAGGCCACAGAGAATCCCAACCCTGCAGTTGGAACAGCGAGTGGAAGTTCAATAAAGCTGTTTAGTAGGGATTTAAAACGAAATTCTTTACGAACAAGTGTCCAAGCGATAGGGAGTGCAAATATTAAATCGATAATAGTAACAGAAACCGCGACTGTTATCGAATAGAAAAGTGCTGATATTATTTGAGTTCGAATTCCTTTGGCAGCTTCTGTGTTCGACAAAACTGAATCGCGGACGACTGGAAATTCTAAGATTACCTTTCCTAGAACATATACTGTAGGAAATAAGACTAAAACGAAGAAAAAAAGAAAAACAAACACGTACCAAGTAGTATTAATTTCTCTTTTTGAAGTAAAATTTGCTAATCGGATAGCTAACCGATCTAGTTGACTTCTTTCTTTTTGTAGCATCTCTTTTAGTTCCGACTGCTATTATCTATGTGATTTCCTTATTATTGGTGTTATAATTACAGTAGGAAATGTCACCATGGTCTAGATTGTATCTTTGATGTCTTTGAATCATTTTGACGCGAGGGTCGTAGGTTTAAAAAATCTCGTCTTTACTATTTTTATTCTCATTGAAGTATTTGGATTCGAGGTCAGAAAGTGAAGGAAATTCAGGTTACATTACCTACCGACCGAAAAACATTGATGGATGAATTTTTGAAAGAATTCTCGGTGTTAGCCACCACCTATGATTTTGCTGAGACTATAAGGTATGAGCTTCGGATCAAAGATTATCAAACAAACATGTTAATAGAGGAATTAAAGGCAAGAGGTATAGGGGTAGCTTATGGGGACATTGTTGTTCGACCACTTTCCTTACTCATTGATAGTAAAAAAGGCGAAAGTAGCTTACCTCAAAGTGCAGGGGTCAATCGTGAAGAAATCCTGGCTAATGTAGGCCTGATTTCAGGTCTTTCATTCACTTATTTATTAATGAATGGTTTAGCAGCTGCATTAGCTACATTTGGATTATTGAATAACGATGTAGTGGTAATAATTGCAAGTATGATTGTTGCTCCACTTTTAGGTCCTATAGTTTTGACCTCTCTTGGATTGCTAAGTTTAGAAACTACCTCTTTTGTTAGAAAAGGAATCTTTGCAGAATTTACAGGAATCTTTACTACTATTAGTTTAGGTGCACTTATTGGGTATGTTTTCAATGCTGTAGAGACCATCGATATTCAGGCCCTAGATTCTGGTGGAAACAAAATTTATTCTGAGGTATTAAATCGAACAGCCTTAACAATCCCTACAATTTCATTAGCATTATTGGGAGGATTAGCGGCTGGAATTATTGTTGCTCGAGGTTTAGATGTGTCTATTGTAGGAGTAGCTATTGCTGCATCATTATGTCCACCTGCAGCAACAATAGGAATCTTAGGAGCCATTGGTCAGTTTGATTTAGCCCTTAAAGCAGTCAACTTACTACTTCTTAACATATTGGCAATAATTTTATCATGTACAAGTGTATTTTGGATTTTTGGAGTTAAAAGCCGGGGCTTATCAAAACGACAAGCGGCTAAAGTCAGGCGTTTAAACGTCCTTTGGATCCTAATTGTTACATTGTTGCTAATCTTGATTTTGATTAGTGCAGGAGCATTTCCTATATAAAGAAGAATGTATTAAAGAAAAAAAAGTTATCCATTATTCTTCTTATTTTCTTCCTCCTCGCCTAATTGTACAATACATAATCGTCCTTCTACTACCCCAATTTTCGCATTAATTTCGTTTTCATTGATCATTTCATATACAAGCGATTCTAGCTCTTTTGGATCCATTTGTACATTATTTGCTAAAATCTCAATTGGAACGCTACCAAACTTCGTAATCTTTTCTGCTAGCTCAACGCGTTTTTGCTTCCGAACCAGCCCATCTGAAAGCGGTCCAGCAGCAGAAAGAACACTCTGGATATCTCCTTTCTGATATGCTGCGAATACTTCATATACAATATGACCAAAACTACCCAAATCACGCGTTAACGCGTTTTGAACTATTTTAACACCTCTTTTTGACTCATGTTCAATAATTTCCAATGCAACTAATGCGGCATCATACTTCAAAAGGCCTAGCCATGCATCATCTGGTTTTTTATTAGTTTCATAATGGGAAAGGTATTCCCGAATTGCTTTACGTTGTAAAGTTACATCTCGTGCAGTAATCATGCCAATAATGGTACGAAGATGTTCTTTTTCTCTTGGAGTCAGCTTCTGGGTCATTCGATACTTGACTAACTGTTCTATTATTTCCTCGACGAATGGTGTTTCAATTCTCCCAATTTTTACGATAATTAATGATTTTTGAGCATATGTAACGTAATCAGGACTTTCAATATCTGTAACAAGCCAGTCTACTAGCTCTTTAATGAATAAAAGAGGTCTTGTTCTAATAAATGCTGTGTATTCTTCCAAAAAGTGAGGAGGTGTTTTTGAAGAGATCAAAGCTGTGGTTAACTTTTTTGCTGCATATCCAGCCATATCTGCATTCTTTATTATTCTCTCACTGATCTTTTCAATCATTTCAGACCGATTGTTGGATTCCTCAAAGCTGAGAAAATTATCCAGGGTTTCGGTAAATACTTCTTGACTTTCTTCTGCGATTTTTTCTTCTGGTTTATCTTGAGGAGAGGTAGTTGATTTTTCTTCAGGGGTAGTTATATCTTCAGATAACTCCTCCATTAGAGTTTCAATCATTTCTTGGGTTAAAACCAATTCTGGATCTTCAAAATCATAATTACGAGACTCTGTATCCTGTAATTTTACAACAGGTTTAGGTTTATCCCGAACAGCAGCTTGATTATTTGGAAGCTCAACTGTAGTTTCAGCTTCCTCAACAATATCGGCAATATCCGAGCTAGCGGAATTTTCTGTTGTAGAATAACTTAATTTGGTAACTAATTCCTCTAAACTACGCTTCTTACCTGGTTCATCACTTTCAACTGAAATATCTTTAAGAGAAATTCCTAATCCTTTTAATATTGTAGTTAATCCCTGGGCGTCCTTTATTTTTGTTAAATCTTCCATCAATACGTTAAAACCTTGATCTCGCAAAGTCTTAACTTCACTTGCATCATCAGGGCCGACAACTAGATGATCAATGGCCCCTGAACATAATTCTGCTATACCAACTAAGCTAGGTTTAATGGAAAGGAGTTCCAAAATGAATTGTTCCCTAAAAGAAAACTTTACTGGGCATACAAGAGTAGAAGGTGCTTTCGATTCACGAACAGTACGAATAAATTCCTTATGTAATAAAAGGACTCCAAGGGAACATGGATCACTGGCTAATATTAATATCGCATCTGCCTCATCAAGCGCTTTTTTCGACTGTTCTCCTAATAAATCTCTTTTAGTACTTAAGCCTGTTACGATAATTTTTGGTTTAGCCTTTTTGTTACTCTTTTCCTCCTTGGTTT
>JAEOTF010000510.1 GCA_016840025.1 Candidatus Hodarchaeota archaeon | reverse complement strand
CAAATGGAGTTTCTACACGGAGATCTTGAATCGAATAATATTCTCTATTTTTAACTAAAATGAACACTAAAAGGGCAGCTACAGGATTAAGCATAATGGTTGTGATGACTTCATGAGCCCCAAGATATGCCTTTAATATTCCTGGTATAGCGCCAAAGATAGCGCCTACTATCGCTGCACACAAAAAAGCTAATGGTAAGTGAATAATCGATAAAATTGGTGTAGGGATCGTAAAAGGGAGCATATCTGGCAACCATACCCCGATTACTGCCCCCACAAATCCTCCAAGGGTGAAGGCGCCTTCAGCTCCGATATTGAACAATCCCGCTTTAAATGAGAAAGCAAAAACGAGTGCTGTAAAAATTAATGGGGTTGCTAGTCCTAAAGACCTACCTAATTCCCGATAGAAAATTTCATCATTTGCCGGATCTCCGTCTAATAAATTATCAAATGATGAAATTCCTAATGCTGAATTAATAAGGGTCTCATATGCGTCAATTATTAACTCAATAGCCTTAATTGGATTTTTTATCCATTGATCCACTGTATCGGGATCATCATATCCTTTTGCAAATAAAATGAGCAAAGAAGACACAACAAAAGCGGCGAGAATGGCCACTGTTGTTGAGTAAAATTGAGCCCTACCTTGTTCTTTGCTCCCCTGCATTATATATGCAGCAATTACTGTCAATGGACTTAATATAAGCAGAAACCAATACCAGTCAGCCGCAATCTTCACATTATCGGAGAATGATGTGTCACTAACTATGTTCACTAAGACAAAGCCAATAAATCCCAAACTTAGTCCAATTATCATTGATAGAACAGTTTTCAGTCGGATATCCATAGATATTCTTTCTTTAGAATAACTAAGAATGATAAGCAAAATAAATCCAAATATAGGTCCCAAAAGAGTAATTAACCATACGATGTTTTCCAAATCCATATAATTTCCTTCCTACATGCTCAATTTCCTTCTAAGGGGACTCCCGCCATCAATAAACTAATATCTTCATCAGAGATGGTTTTTGGATCAACCTCAGCCATGAACTTACCTTTGAATAATACAAAAGCGCGGTCAGCCAAACTCCTGATTTCATCCAATTCTGTTGAAATCAACAGAATTGCAAGTCCTTGACCACACATTTGTACTAATGTTTTATGAACGTATTCTATGACTCCGACATCCAATCCGCGTGTGGGCTGAGTGGCAATAATTAGTTTTGGATTTCGTCCAAGAAGTTCACGCGCAAGAATAATTTTTTGTTGATTTCCGCCGGACATAGTACTTATCGGTGTTTCTAAATCTGCTACTTTGATTTCAAAGGCTTCAACACCGCGCTTTGCAAAGGCTTCAACCTTTTCATTTGCAAATACTGTATAATTAGAGTATTCAGGGTAATAATGTAATCCCAGAATTACATTTTCTTTCATAGAGAAATTTAATACTAAACCTCTTCTCTGACGGTCTTCGGGGATATGTGCTACTCCTTCCTTTAAGACTTTACGAGGACTTGAATCAGTAGTATTAACTCCATTTATAATGACTTCTCCAGTTTCAGCCTTTCTTAGTCCTGTGAGCGTTTCTACCAGCTCTGATTGACCATTACCTTGTACTCCCGCTATACCTACTATTTCGCCTGCTTTAATATCGAGTGAAATACTATCTAGGGTAAGTAAACCTCGATCATCCAACGCGGATAAATTTTTAACCTCTAAAACTACTTTCCCTGGAGTTATAACTCTTTTCTTCACCCTAAATAACACTTCACGTCCTACCATCATTTTTGCAAGTTCATGTGTCGTAGTTTCTGAGATAATTACCTCTCCCACTACTTCCCCCTGTCGCAAAACAGTTGCCCTATCGCAAATCGCCATTATCTCTTGAAGCTTATGGCTTATGAAGATAATTGTAACCCCTTGTTTTTTCAATCTCCTCATGGTGGAAAAGAGTTCATTTGCTTCCTGAGGTGTTAAGACGGCTGTTGGTTCATCTAAAATAAGAATCCTTGCTTTTCTATATAAGGCTTTGAGGATTTCTACTCGTTGTTGTAAGCCAACCGACAAGTCTTCTATAATTGCATTGGGATCAAGCTGAAACCCAACTTGATCAAGAAGTTGTGATATTTGCTTAGAGATTTTTTTTCGATCAAGAACTCCAAATTTATTCGGTTCTTCACCAAGAATAATGTTCTCAGCAACTGTTAAATTTTCTACAAGCATGAAATGCTGGTGAATCATCTCGATACCTAGATCAATTGCTGTTCTTGGAGAACTCATCTCCACTTCCTTGCCATCAATCTTTATGACTCCCGAGTTAGGTTCATAGAGACCAAAAAGGACATTCATTAAAGTTGTCTTACCTGAGCCATTTTCACCTAAAATCCCCATAATCTCGCCTTGCGCTACCTGTAAAGTCACATGATCATTAGCCTTTACGCGCGGAAAATATTTACAAATATCAGTCATTTCAATTGCGTATGTCATAACCCCTATCTTCTCCTTATGATAGACTTCATATTACATAATTTAACATGAAAACTTCTACTCAGGGAGAATGTCTGCTCTTATCAATTATTTTAATTGCATAAGCAATTGTTAATTTATTCTCTTACTGAGTTTTTCTGGAATTATAATGTGTAATTCAAAAGATTATTGTATGATAATACATGTTTCATGGAATTTAGAAACTATTTTTGTTGGCATGAGGGGAGAGAAGTTGAATTATATCGGATACTTTGAATGAAATTCAGTGGAAAACATCTCAAGAAGCGCCAGATATTTCTAAAAGTAACAATTACCAAAATTTTAGGAATTAAGCCCTATCTGCATAGATCCTGCTATGGTTTGGGGCTTGGTAAAAGCAATCCTCTTTGAAAATATAGGAAAAACGACCATTTACCATTCCATCATGACCATTAGACGTTAATAGCTCCTTTTATATTAATAACGCTTTTTCTGCCTTCTACACGTACAAAAACACTTTATAGCTCCCACCTTCCTTCTTCTCAGGATTCTCTACCGTTATTTTCGAAAAATGTTAAAATTCTTAAAAAATAGAATAAAAAAAGAGGGGTTGGTGTTGTATTCCCTTAATAATGCAGGAAATTATTACCTACGACGTCGGCGTGCGATTATTGGAACAACAGCTAATCCACTTATAGTAATTAGTAGTTCAAATCCAGGGACATCTCCACCTGCGGTATCAATACCCTGATCAGCTATCCATGCCTCTAATAATGATTCATTTGTAGGCACGACGATGTCTCCGCTTACTATCATGTTTCTGATAGTTTCATTAACCTCTTTGATATTTGCTGCGCCAATAGCGTTTTTTGTATACTTTAATGCGGAGATACCGACACCATAATCTGCCAAAGACATGGGAACAATAGTTGATGTCCATTTGTCGTCAACGACGTCTTTGATGGCATTATAAACCCCTAAGTCTACTCTTTTAACCATGGAAGTAAGAACTTGGCCTGGATATAAATGGTCTTGGTCGGCATCGACACCAATTACCCAATATTTGCCTTTTTCCTTACCAGCAACGGCATCTAGGACTCCAGCGCCACTAGCACCTGCTGCAGCATAGATAATGTCACATCCGTCGGCCCACATCGTTTCTGCCATGCCTTGGGCTGTTACAGGATCGTTCCAATCACCTACGAAGTCTTCAACGACTTTCGCTTTTTCATTTTCGTACAGGACACCTGCTTTGAAACCTGCCCAGAATTTCCGAATGAGTTCCTCGTCTTTTCCACCGATAAAGCCGATTTTCATTTTACTTGTCATAAGTCCCGCGATAGCACCAACCATGAAAGAGCCTTGTTCTTCGCTATAGACGACACTTCGAACTTGACCCTGAAAAATAACCATATCTACAAGCACAAACTTCTGGTTGGGGAATTCTGCGGCTATTGTGTTTACTGCAGTGGACGATTCATAGCCTAATGCGACAATCAAATCGTAGGTTCCATCTTCTGCCCAAGCACGGAACATAGTCTCGTATTCATCGACTGAATCGGGTTCCTGATACTCAAAAGTACATAAGCCCTCATCTCTAGCCCTTTCAAGTCCTACATAGCACATGTCACTGAAACTCAGGTCTCCAAGGCCTCCAACACCTAAACCCGCGGCGACTTTTATTGTCGCTTTTGTTTTTGCTGGTTCTGCTTTAGTCTCTAATGCAGTAGGCTGCATTAATCCGAAAAAAACAAAACTTAACAAAAGCATAATTGCAAAAGTCTTATGTTTCTTCATTTTTAGTTCTCCTTTTCAAAAAGATGCGATTTAAAATTAGGAAAGATGTGAACATCATTTTGAATATAATCTTTATTACAAAATTTTCGAAAATAAAGCAGATTCATATGAGCCGACAAATTCTTATATCTGTTAATGGGTTGTTAACCTACTTTTTCCTTATATTATAGACTAATAAATTAGGGGAAACAAATGTAATGAGATCGTCTACTCTCTTTATGTTTTATTAAAGAAAAGTTTCAGGAGATGTGGGTATTAATAAAGTTAAAAATTTTGGATATAAAGATAAAGATGGAAAAAGGATCACCACATCCAACAATAGCACAAGATACAACTATTGGTTGCTTCACCTGTTTAAGCTTAGATGTTTAGAAATTTATTCGATAAAATTATGAGACAATACTAATGACAAGTATGAAAACCAGTCTTGGGCAGATAGTTCTTCGTAATCCTATAATTTTAGCTTCAGGAGTTTTAGGATCGACTTATTCCACTCTAAATCGGCTTTTTCAGGAAGGGTTTGGTGCAGTAACGACTAAATCCATAGGTTTAACATCAAGGGAAGGGCACCCAAATCCATCTATTATTTATCTTCCCGAAATCAAATCTGTTCTAAATGCAGTAGGGTTAGCAAATCCAGGTTGCCACAAATTCGGAGAAGAATTGAGAAACATAGAATCCAATGTAAAATACATTGTTTCAATATTTGGTTATTCTCCAAAAGAATTTACCGATATAATCACCTGTATTGAGGTTGCTCTAACTGGACAAACTATACCTGTTGCCTATGAGTTAAACCTAAGCTGTCCTCATGCACGAAATGTAGGTATGGCTGTCGGTACCGATCCTGAGATAGTATCAGAAATTATTATAGCGGCTAAAAAATCGACTAACCTTCCCATCTGGGTTAAATTAACTCCCAATATTGCTGATATCTCATTAATAGGTACTGCAGCAGTTTCTGCTGGGGCTGATGCTCTTGTAGCAATAAATACTTTAAAAGCTCTTAGAATTGATATACGTACAAAAAGACCCATTTTAGGGAACAT
>JAEOTF010000509.1 GCA_016840025.1 Candidatus Hodarchaeota archaeon | reverse complement strand
TCACGTCAAAGCACGCTTTTATTTTTTCATAACATATAACTCTAAATCCAAAAATTTTTTTATAGATTCGTCAAGTGAAGACATTAATTTCTCATCACGAAAAATTGGAATCTCTAATAGCGATAATTTATTAGGAGGAAATCGTGGTCGAAGAGAACTCCTAATAGCCCTTGTTTGAAATAAAGCAAACTTTGACCTTAAGACTAAGAGTAAATAATAAGGATATTTGGTTTTTGGCTAGATTCTAACCCATTCTGAAGAGCCTATGAAAAAATTGAAGACAAAATTGAAAAAATAGGCAATCTAGAAGTTAATTATATTATCTTTAGAGCGTTACTCCAACGCTCAAAGTAATAGAAGTATTTAAAAATAAAATAAAACCACTACTTTAAATTGAAAACACTATAATTTCAATGTATGCCTTTAGGAAAAAGGTTATAATTCATTTAAACTTTAATATAGATAGTGAATTATTATGAAAAAAACTTTTGGCTGGGGAATTCTCGGTCTTGGACGTATTGCAAACAGATTTGCATCTGATTTAGTAACATTATCGGAAGCTAAAATAGCTGCGGTAGCTTCGCGTTCTGAAGGGAAAGCAGTAGCTTTTGCAAAGAAGTTCGGTGCAACTAAGTATTATACCGATTACTCGTCATTGGTTGCTGATCCAGATGTTGACGTAGTATATGTGGCTACTCCCAATACTTTACACAGGGAACATACCCTGCTATGTCTCGAAAATGGTAAAGCTGTCCTTTGTGAAAAACCTTTAGCAGTAAATGAGCGACAAGTACTTGATATGGTTAAGTCTGCTGAGAAAAATGGGTTGTTTCTTATGGAAGGTGTGTGGACTCGTTGTCTTCCAGTTATAAAGCATGTTCGGAAGTGGTTGAATGAGAAGCTTATAGGTGAAGTGCGTATGTTATTTGCTGATTTTGGATTTAGAATAATGTTTAATCCGGAAGATCGACATGTTAATATTAATCTAGCTGGGGGGGCTCTTTTAGATGTAGGAGTTTATACGTTAGCCCTCGCCCAAATGGTTTTTGGAGACTCGCCAGAAAAAATTTTTGCTTCTTCATTTATAGGGGAAACTGAAGTGGATGATCAGACAGGTCTGCTTTTACGTTATAATGGTGGAGGATTAGCCCTTTTATCAGCCGCTATCCAAACCAATACTATTCAAGAAGCTAGAATATACGGAACTGAAGGATCAATTCATATTCCTCCTATCTTCTGGCGTCCTACCTCAGCGGTTCTCCAAATAAATAATAAAGACCCTTTGAAGATTTCTGGAGAATCCAGTATGGGCTATGAAGCAGCAGAAGTGATGTCTTGCATTAAAACTGGAAAAAAGGAAAGTCCCCAAATGACCTTAAAGGAATCTATAGCAACTGCTAGAATTATGGATGAAGCACGGAGACAAATCGGTTTAATCTATCCCATGGAAAAAAAGAAATAAAAAAAGTTTCGGTTATCTCGCAGATAATTTATAATTTCATAGTTATTATTTAAAGAATAGGCGTATGGATTGTTATTATCTTATAGCGCGCGCCGGGTTAGGTTCGTTGCAGATGAGGCTGGTGGAATTTGAACCCTGTCCACAGTGGAGACATCACCCGAAACATTAAAACTAAAGAAGTTTTTTCCTTATAAAATTATAAATATTCTAAAATCTAGAAATTAATTATTACTAGTACTATAGTACTATAAAATAAGAAATTCTAACAAAAGAAATCTGGCTATTTTCAGAATATTATAATTTGAAATCCTACTAACGATTTTTTGTAAAAATTTTTTGATTACGTACCTCCTAAAAAAATATATAGTTTACTATTGATATATGTGTAGGGTGATTTTTTGAAGAATATAAAATGGGGTTACCAAATGAACTTTTGGTCTGGTGGGCTTCGGTTAGATGATTGGCAACGAATCTACAAAATGATGTCTGCTGCTGGTTTTAGAGGTATTGAACTCATCGGCGGCGGTTTTATAGATAGCTATCTTAATCCAATGAATGGTCCTATAGGCATCAAATCTTCTTTCGGTACATACAAGAAATTTCTTGAATGGCTTAGTGAATGTGGAATAGATAAAGTGGTTTCTTTCTGGCTTGCATCGCATTACGGAGCTGTACCAACAAATTGGTGGCTTAATCCTACAAATCACGAGAAACTAATAAAATATGCTGAACCTTATGTAAAGCTTCTTGTTGAAGTTGATGGATTACGTCTAGTAATGATGCCGGGAGACCAGTACTACTTATGTAAACCTGTCACAGAAGAAAAAATTAGAAATGTAGCCGAATGTTTCAATAAAATTGCAAAGATGGCAGCAGATTACGGTATCGAAACATCTATGCATAATGAATTTTGGAGTATGATACACAGTATGGAGGAAATAGAACTTTTCTTCAAATATGCTAGTTCTGAAGTAGGTTATTGTATTGACACGGCTCAAGTTACAATAGCTGGAAACAATCCAGTTGAGCTCTATAAAATTTATAATGAAAGAGTTAATCACTTCCATTTTAAAGATACCCATAATATTGACACAAAAGAAGAATATAAAAAAGAGAAGGCAGAATTCGGCTCAAGTGTAAAAAGATGGTTCTGGGAGATGGGAACCCTCGAAGGAAAAGTAGACTTCCCTGCACTAATGACGGCTCTTAAGCAACGCAGTTACAAAGGTTGGATCATACTTGAGTCAGACCAATCGCCAAATCCACCTGAAAGCGCTCTTTTAAACAGATGGTACATCGATAATGTCCTATCAAAGATATACAGCTAAAAGAAGACTTTAAAAAATAGAGAGATAAAAACTAAAAGGTGTTTATAATGAGAATTGGAATCATTAGTGGTGTTCAAATGGCACAGCAAATTTATTTACCTTTCTCTCAGAGATCAAAAATGTGGAATTAGTTGCTTTCTACAATGTATCCAAAAGCGCGCACTAGTAAATTGTATAAGAGGAACTAATATGGTTAAAGTCCAGGCACAAAATCTGCAAGCTGATATTGTCATCATAGGCGGTGGTGGCTCCGGATTAACGGCAGCAGTAGCTGCTCTGGGAAATAGCGCTGAAAAAATCATCATACTAGAAAAGAATGGTAAGCTAGGGGGCAATGCGGTCAATCCAAGCGGTATTTTTGCAGTGAACACTGATCTACAAATGCGTTTAGGCATGGATGCTTACACTGATGATGCGTTTCGCAAAGCTATGGATTATGCCCACTGGAAAGTCAACGGACGATTAATTCGTGCTCTTGTGGAGAAATCCGGTGACACAATAAACTGGCTTGAAGATAAGGGTATGAATTTCGTCACTATTGTTACCCATTTTCCCAATCAGTCTCCCAACACTTATCATGCAGCCCGTGGACCAGAAGTGACAGGTGCCCAAATCGTCAAATTATTAAGTAAAGAATTACAGGAATCCCCATCTGTGTGTATTTTGTGCAATACCCCAGCAAAGAAACTTTTTTTGGATGAGCAGAATAAAATAGCTGGCGTCTTAGCAGAAACGAAAAAATGGGAAGAAATTAAAATCGACACAAAAGCGGTTATTGTTTGCACTGGCGGTTTTTCTGGTAATGAAAAACTAATCAAAAAACACGATCCCTTCTATAATAAGGATGAGGTGCCCTCGCGTGGCATCCCACAGCAAGGCGATGGAATAATTATGGCTAGTGAAATCGGCGTCGCTCTGGGTGGCATGTTTACTTATGAGTGGGAGCCTTTTTCAGTATCAGATATCTTGACTGTTATTGCCCGACGCAAAGTTACCATCTGGATAAACAAGAAAGGGGTCCGTTTTATCGATGAGAGTATACTAAGTCCTATAGAAGTAGCTAACGCTATGAATCTCCAGCCTGGTAAGATAATGTATTCTTTGTTCGATGAGAAAATAAAAGGACGCATGCTATCTGAGGGACTTACCCCCTTCGAGGAATTGTTAATTGGAATCAAGTTCAATTCAGAATCTATTGCATCTTTCCCGCAAAATGCGGAAAGAGCCCTTCAGACTTATGCCAAAGTAGGTGGTGTAATGAAGTCGAATTCGCGGGATAAGATTGCTAGTTGGATAGGTGTTGAACCCGAAGTCCTCAAGGCAGAAATCGAAGAATACAACTCGTTCTGTGACCATGGACATGACGATGTATTTGCCAAAGATCGTCATTTTCTTCTGCCTTTGCGCCAACCTCCATATTATGCACTTAAATGTCATATAGAGTTGACCGCCACTCACGGCGGCATCAAGGTTAACCACCGTATGGAGGCATTAAATAGGAATGACGACCCTATTCCCGGACTGTACGCGGCTGGTAATGAAATGGGTGCAACCGATTGGGACAGTTATAATATGGCACTTAGCGGGCATGCTTTCGGTTACGCCATAAATAGCGGACGTATTGCTGGAGAGGAAGCCGCTAAATATGTAAAACAGAAATAAATATCTTGAATTTTCCTTAATTAATTCTAGATAAATATTTTCTTTGCAGTATACCTACTTACCTACCTACTTTAATGTGTGTGGGTGAGATCTGCATCCATGATAAAAAGATCCGTGTTTCTAGCTAGGTTCAATAGAGAAGTATTTGTGGAATAGGCGTTTTCTACTCCTTCACCTTTAGGCGCTGCAACATCACCACTTATAACAACTGATTTTCCTTCAGCCTTAATTCTATAAGCAAGGATTAAATTATTAAATCTTAATCCATGGATAGTTTTAACCGATTCAACACTCCATTTAGAACCTTCATAAACTAATCCTTCTTCGATATCTGTAATGGTAAGAGTTTCTCTAATTAATGGTTCCCCGGAAATCGATAAAAGAGTGAATGATATCATCAGTAAATTTTGTTATCCCCTTAGGACCAAAAATATTTAACTTTTTAATTGATGATAAGGGTCTCTTATATCTCCCAAATAAAAGATTAGGATAATCAGCCGTATGATCAAAATGAAAAATATGTGTAAAAAATAGAAATTAATTTTTCCAGGAATAATACCGCAATTCATAAGCTGTGATGTAACCCACCTACCACAATCGAATAACAAAATATCCTCTCCTATAACTACAGCTTCACTAGCACAAGCTCTGACTCTATCAGTCCGTTATATAAAATTCCTGTTAAAATCAGAGCTAAAGTAAAAAAAGCTATTTGGGAACCAGAAGGAAGAAATTTGAGCTACAGGCAAATTGGCGAGTACGCGTCAGTTGTGATTCCAAAATTGGATATAAATGGCATATTAAGGCTTGAAATAACCGTTTGAATCAGTTAAGTAAGTAAATCAGTAATAGTTGCAACAAATTAAGTTGATATACAAATAGAATAGCGCGCGCTATATATGCAATTACATCAGAAATGGTATCTTTGCATCCGTTGTAACGATTAAACCCATTTGTGTAAGAGCCTTTTCGTTCCCCTTATTCATAATATGAGTTGTGTGCATTTCACAGTTTTTCAGTTTTTTTAAAGCTTCAAGACATTTTTGGGCATTCTCTGAAGATACTGCACTTGAAGCTAAAGCATCAAGTATTTCTTTTATATCTAGAGATGACCCATTTAACATAAGAATATTCTTCATTTTTATAATACTTTGAATAACATTAGGAGATATGACATCAGTTCCATCAGGAATTTTAGCGAGAATTTTTACTGCATTTAAAATAGCAGCTGACTCCGCATAAAGGATAGGAGAGTTCTTTCCTGTAACAATCATAGTTTCACCAGAGTCCAAGTAAATCTCAATTGCTGCACCACAATACACATCTTTATATCCCTTTCCTTCGTTTTTACTTCTTCTTGCATCTTTTTCAGCTTCTCTTGCGGGAATTACTACAGATCGATCTTCTAGCTTAACACCTACTTTTTTCATTATCTTTTCCATTCTTTCAACTGTAGAATATAATGCATGTCCTTCAATGAAATCAGCATAATACTTGAAATACCGTCGAATAATTTATTGCTTGCTTGCTTCACGAATAAAATTGTCATCAATTATTCCATGTTTAATCATATTTACTCCCATATCAGTCGGTGATCTAATAGTTACCATAGGATCCTCATCAAACACATTCTCGTTAATTATCTTCTTCAATATTCTAAAATTTTCAACATCT
>JAEOTF010000538.1 GCA_016840025.1 Candidatus Hodarchaeota archaeon | reverse complement strand
TTGGCTAAATTTGAAACACAAGTTATAAATGATGAGATTCTCGAAAAATTAAGCCTTGAAAATAGATATGCTTTCTTAAATACTTGTCTAAATTCTATGCTTTCTACCAAAGAGATGGATTTTCTTAAACAAGTTGAAGATTTCTGTGTGAAATATGAGAATGATAATAACATTACCCATGGTTCTGATGAAGATATTTACGATTGGGTTTCAGATTTTGGAAAAGCGGGATTTATCAGTCGAGCTCACAAATTTGAAATATTAGATCTGAATTATAATCCCTATGGGTTAACAGCAGAACTAATGAGGGCTTTAGCAGTTGATCAATTTGATCCTCAATTGTTAATGATGATGGGTGCTAGTATTTTATGTATAAATCCATTAGAGGCCCACCATGAGAATATCCCCGTAAGATTGGAGGCTTTAAGAGATCTTGTGACTGGTAATTCTCCGGGATGCATTTTAATTACTGAACCAGAGCGTGGTTCTGATGCGACTCATCAATTAACAACTTGTGAAGAGCAAGAAGATGGAAGCTTTATCCTTAATGGAGAAAAAATATTCAATACGAATGCTCCAAAATCAAAATGGGCTGTTTCTTACGCAACATCCGAGCAAAATAATGCTGGGAAAATGGGACAGTTCTTAATAAACACCTCATGGGATGGTTGGAAGTGCGAACGTGTTAATATTCCTTGGGCTCCAAAGCTATATCTAGGCAAAGAAATCTTAACAAATCTTAAAATACCAAAAGAATATGTTATTGCGGGAGTCGGTAAGGGAAGAGACCATCTCTTTGAGGGTTTAGTTCCTGAACGTATTATGATTGCGACTCAAAATATAAGTGAATGCTGGTGCGCTATTGCACATGCTGCAATTTATTCAAATATGAGACAACAATTTAATAAACCTATTATTAATTTTCAAGGTGTGGGTCAATTACTATCCGAATTATGGGCAAGAACTCAGACCATGACATATGGATTGCTTAAATTCTGTGAAGATTACGACGAGAAGATTGAGAAATATGGCGGAGAACTTCCTTCTCATATCTCTCGAGCTTTAGTTTCAGCTGCAAGTCAATTTAAGTATGTTTGTGCCGATTTAACTAAAGATGTGTGTTATGAAGCAGCAAATTTAATGGGTGGAGCTGGATTATCAGATAATACCCTCATGCATGAACTAGTAAATCTGTCAAGAATTCAGGAAATCGTAGGGGGCTCTAGACAAATCCAACTCTATATTATCACTGGAGCATTAAATTCAATCTTTAAAGCATTGTAATATTTTGTATAAATTATCTTTCCTTTTTCTTTAAATCTTAATCTCATTACTTTTTATCATTTCATCATTTCAACGAAAATAAATAAAACTTAACTTTGGTACATAATTTAAAAAAGATCTAATAATGAATTAGTTTTTTGTTACTCTGTTTCCGTTTTAATACTCTTTAATCTATTAAAAAAATGTATGACATCTCGTCTTATTATTGTCTATAACTTTCAATTCTCCTTGTACCTTCTTGGTATTCGTGTATTTGTTTTTTCGATTTAAACATAGAGAGCTCAATATGGATTTGTTTAATCTCACCTGAAAATTCAAACGGTACCTTATATTCTGGACTGACAGCTGACAAGTGATCTCTTCCAATATCCGTACCAATTGATGATAACGTCATCATTATCGTTGGTACTGATATATTCCCACACTTTTGACCGTTTATAGAAAGGTCAATGCTTCCCTTATTACGTCTTGTGTTGAATTTTACTTCTGGCATAGACTCTCCTATAGGTACGGGTATATCTGAACGAATTATGTGGTGGTCTGTAAAGTAATTATAATCGAATACTAGATGATTATCTTTTATATACCAGCTTAAACCACAATTCTGGGTTCCTGTTGCAAGAAGTACTCCCTCATCATTCTCGCTAGTTCTATTAATTTTCGCGGACATTACCCACCCAGGTGAACCAAACATTGGACTTGGTCCCAGACCTGGTCCTCCTGGCAAGTAGGAAATAGGGGGATAATAAGTATAACTACGGTTACCATGAGGAGTTCCCAATCTAAATATTCCACGCATCATATTTAATCGGTCTAAAGTTTGGATATCAATGAGGGGTAGTACATCATATTTCCCAGCCTCTGACCACCATAAGTCAATAAGTTCACGAAGTTTTGTGGGATTTTCTTTAGCTAAGTTATGACATTCTGAGAAGTCTTGTTCAATGTGATATAGTTCCCATTCGCTATCATCAAACGGCGCTTTTGGTTCATGGTAAGTTACAGCCTTCCACCCATTAGCCCAAATACCTCTATGACCCATCATTTCAAAATATTGCACATTTTTATAACTCGGTTCATTAGGGGCATTGAATGTATAGACCATTGATGTACCGTGGATTGGCATTTGATTAAAACCTCGAACTGATGAGGGCATTTCAATTTCTAGCAATTCTAGAATAGTAGGGACTATATCAGTAGCGTGATGGTATTGAGTCCTAATACTTCCTGGATTTTGAATACCTTTTGGTAATTTTATTATGAGAGGATCTCTAATTCCTCCTCCAAAGGTATTTTGTTTATAATACTTAGTTGGTGTATTCCCGACCTGTGCCCATCCCCATGGAATATTAGGATGACTATTAGGGCCCCCAATATCATCGAGACGATCTTGTAATGCATCAACATCTTCTTCTATATCATTAAAATGTTTCACTTCATCCATTACACCAGTTACGGAGCCTTCTTGACTGGCACCATTATCAGAGAGTAAAATAATTATGGTATTGTCTATTTCACCCATTTCTTCAAGAAAAGAGATTAATCGCCCTATATGTTGGTCTGTATGGTCAAGATAGGCAGCAAAAGCCTCTTGTAATCGACAAACAAATTTTTTCTGATTGTCTGATAAGTTTTCCCAAGGTTCTACTCCTGGATTTCGAGGAGCTAATTCAGTGCCTTCGGGAATTATTCCCATCTCGAGTTGTCTCTTATACACTTCTTCTCTAATAACATCCCAACCAGCATCAAATCTTCCACGATATTTATCCCGAAATTCTTGTGGTGAGTGATGGGGAGCATGCGTCGCTCCAAATGCTAAATATAAAAAGAAAGGTCGATCTGGTCGAACTGATTTCAGATCACGTATAAATCCCATGGAGTGGTCTATAAGGTCTTCAGTAAGATGATACCCTTCCTCTGGAGTATATGGAGGATCTATAAAATGATGATCATGACACAATTCAGGATAAAATTGGTTTGTCTCTGCTTGCATAAATCCATAAAACCGATCAAATCCACGGTTAAGAGGCCAGTGTGTATGTGGTCCAGCGGCTGTAGCATCCATCATATTGGTAAGATGCCACTTCCCAACTACATAAGTGGCATAACCTTCATCCTGAAGTATTTCTGCTATATTTGCAGCATGTTGTGTTGAATTTCCACTACCACTTGGAAATCCAAAATCAAGGTTTGTAATAAATCTCATCCCTACTGAATGATGATTCCGTCCAGTCAACAAGCAAGCTCGAGTGGGAGAACATAAAGCAGTAGTATGAAAATTTGTATATCGTAAACCTCCCTCAGCTAATTTGTCAATGTTTGGCGTTTCAATAGGAGAACCATAACACCCTAAATGTGCAAAACCGGTATCATCAAGCAACATGATCAGGATATTGGGACTATTTTCAACGGTTCGCTTTGGTTCAGACCACCATGGAGTTGACTCCGAATGTGTGCGACCAATAACACCCTTAAATTCTTCATAATTCTTCATTTTTACT
>JAEOTF010000508.1 GCA_016840025.1 Candidatus Hodarchaeota archaeon | reverse complement strand
ATAAAAAGAGATGGGGAGAACTCACAGGAAAATATTGGGGTGGATTAGTATTAGAATTATTAAACTTGGCTGATGAATCTTATACTGTAGAAGAGATCTTCTTATTGTTGAAATCACAATTTCCAATTTTAACATTTGATGATATCATCTATTTGGTTGAAGTATTTCAAAAGGAAGAGATTATTATTACTATATAATAATAATATATATAATTCACCTTATGCCCTAGAAATACCTAATCTTCGTAATAACTGGATAAATTCAAATATCGACATTCCTGCGATCGAAGCAGCGCCTTCAAATAGTCGATGTTCTACAAAGAGTTCAATTGCTTCAATCTGAGATTTCGAACAAACGCGTCTAACAAGATCCCAATCAACTGATTGACGCCTTTCTTGTCTTGCTTCTTCTTCATATTCATCAAAATTCTCGTAATAATCATCTATAGTGTTATTCATTTAAAAATCGCCTTCTAAGCTTGTTAATTGCTTTTTTAGGATAGGTCCCCTCAAGATTGTCTATAAATGTCGGATTAATTAATCCTTTAGAAAGCATTCTTTCAACTGCGCTGTGACCACGAGCAATTTGAGGTTCTGAGAGTGATCCTCCTCGAGTTCGTTGAAGATACCATGGTGCAAAATTATCACATAGTACAAGAGGAATATTACGAAAAGAAGCTACTATTAAAGCCTCAATCTCCCCGTGGTGTACACCTTTATATTTAGCAGTAAATTCTTCATGAAGCTCTTTTTCTGCTCTTAGTTCTTCATCTGTCAATATAATCTGCTTTAAACATTGTAATTTTAATAAAAATGGATGTAACTCAGCGCTCTCATCCCAAACAGTTGATGTGATGAAAATAGTATCATAAATATTACACAAAATATCAAGTAATCCGAGAATGTGCATGTTAATAAGAAAAGAAGTATCTACAATTGCTGACTTCATTTATATTCTCCTAAGGGTATGATTTTTCGTCTTTGAACTTTAGGAATCATGTTTCTTGCTAAAGGAGTATAATTTGTACTGGTTCTAAATTTCTTAAATAACTAATGCTTAAACCTTGATACAGCGATGAATAAATTATATTATGAAATAGATAATTCCCAATTTTAGATTTCTCTAAGATTGGATTTCTGGGATTAATGATGAATTCTGACGAGGAACAAAAAGGAGTTCAGGTTCGTCCAGCTTATTATACTGATGATCCATTTGGTCCACTTTTTAAGAAAGTTACCACTATCGTTAAGAATACCAATCCAAGAGGAAAAATTGGTGTGAAATGGTACTTTGAGAAAGAAGCATATCTTTTTGAGTTTTGGTCGTTTTGGGATCGAGTTATCTATGAATATACCCAGATTCAAAGCAACGTTCTCACTACTACTTCCGTTACTCCTAGTCTACTTACCACAAATACTTTTTTATTTGTTGATTATTGTAAACCGAGTTATCCGCTTGAATTCCACGTGATTCGTCCGCCTTTAGGGGGGTATTGGTACTTAATTCCCAGAATAGGATCACCAATACCTGCAGAAAAGGAAGATATGGCTTTTTTCTTTGAAAGGCTGTCCAACGATATTGCTTCATTCTTAGACTTGTTTAGTCCAAGCATGCTAGGAGGAAACGAAAAAATTGAATCATGAATTTCTTGTTCTATACTTTGGCGCACAATGTCCTTGGCATAAGTGGGTGATTGAACAAACTCGATTAGCTGCTACTCAAGTCAAGGGAACAATCGAAGTAATAGACGTCATGAGGAAACCCGAGATCGCAGCTCAGTTTCGGTTATTTTGTCCTTTTTTGATCGTTATCGATAATTCAATTCGACTTTCCTCACCTTTCCGTGCCAATGATTTGGTTAAAATTGCCAAGGAAGGTGTAACAGCCAAACCCACACTTTTACAGTCACTCGGTCCTGAAGCGCGATCTGAAAGAATTGAAAGACTCACTGCTGAAAATATCTTCGATACATGTTCTGTTTGTAACAAAGATCGCGATTCTCCTGAATATCAGGCTAAAGCGGAATGGGCATTGACGTTTCAAGATGATCTTCCAGATAGTATCATGGGGTTCATTGCTTATGAGGGAAAAAAGGCTGTTAGCTATGTAGAGTTTCTCCCTGCGCTTAAAATTCCTTATCCTCTTCCTGAGAAGAGTAAAACACTTGCTATGATTAATTGTATTTACCCACTAGAGGATGGACCAGATTATCGCAGCCAAATTCTTGAATGTTTGATAAAATTTCTACCAAAACATGGTTATAAGAAGCTTCAAGTCATCTCTGGACGAAGAACCCTTACTCCTAATGGACCAGTATCTTTCTTTCTTTCCCACGGTTTTAAAGAAGTCAGTGAAGTAGATAATATCGTGCTGAAAAGAGGAAAAGAAGAATTGATATTAATGGAAAAGAATTTATGAAGACCTATAGTAAACCGCCTGCCAAAATGAATAAATTAACCTTGAAAGATTTTATTATATTTCTGGCACAAACTTGGAGTAAACGTTTGGCCAAAGTCTAAGACATCATAAATTAGGTCAAAAATGTCATGATAATAAACACTCGCTATTTTCTTCTTACTCAGTTTCCAAATCTGTTCACTAGGATTTAATTCGGGACTGACAGGAGGAAGATATATAAATTTTATTGCAGGGCGCGTCCAAAGTAAACTTTGTAAGGATAGGGGGAGATGATGATATGTAGCGCCATCTAGAATGAGTATAAGCTCGTCATAACTCCGATATTCCTCTTGTAGGGTTTGAAGGTATCCAAGGAAGGTAAAATAATTGACGGTATTAGCAGCTGCCAGTGCCATCCGTCCCGTCCCAACTTCAAGAGTACCAAAAACACTTAAGCGCTGACTTTTTTGATACTCTTGCTTTACCACTGGTTTTTTGTCAGGAGTGTAAACCCTCTTCACAATGGGGCGAAGAACATAGTGGGATTCATCTTCAAACAAAATCGCAACTTGCTTGCCTTGTTCTTCTAACTCTTTTTTTTCTTGATCACTTTAGGAATGGTCTCCGTCCAATAGAGTTCCACTTGAGCAGGGTCTTGGCGTGCATTGTAGGTACGGGGAACTTTAGCCGTAATCCCCCACGTCTTTAGACAGCGATACCAAGAGTGAGAATGATAGACGATTCCATAAACGACCTTTAAATGATGAAAAATGAGTTTAACCGACCAACCCCCCTGCAGATAGCCAAATTCTGTGGGTTTTTTACGTAAATCATTCTTTAATGCCTCAATTTGGGTGGATGAGATTTTTGAAGGACGAGTCGTGTTAAATTCGGGACGAAGGAGTGGAAATCCGCCCTCGTTCCAAAGTTTCATCCACTGTAAGATCGTAGTACTTCCACGCCCAACTAATTTAGCAACTTGTTCACGAGATTTCCCTGCAGCAAAGTAACGAAGAGCATACAAGCGTTCTAAATAACGTGGATCTCTCTCGCGTCTTGCTTTCTTAACTTCTTTGTCTAACGCGTCTAAATCTATCGGCCGAGTAATAACAACCGGGGGTCTGCCCCGTTTCTCCTTTTTTCTCACCAGTTAATCACAAAAAAGTATGAGTCGGATAGATTTATATTCATTTT
>JAEOTF010000507.1 GCA_016840025.1 Candidatus Hodarchaeota archaeon | reverse complement strand
TTAGAGATGGAATATGATGAGACAAAGTCAATAATTGATTTACCACTTCCAAATGATATTGATGTCAAAGATTTTAGTTTAAGAGAAGCTATTGAGAAACGGCAGAGTGTTCGAAGTTATTCTAATCAATCTTTGACCCTTACAGAGTTATCTTGGTTACTTTGGTGCACTCAAGGAGTGAAAGAAGTCATAACACGACCAGTAACACTAAGAAATGTACCCTCTGCAGGAGCCCGTCATGCTTTTGAGACATATCTTCTCGTAAATAGAGTGGAAGGATTGCCGCCTGGACTTTATCGATTTCTTGCTCTTAAACATAAACTTGTAGAGATAAACTTGGAAGAAGGTCTAGCAGATAAGCTTACGAATGCTTGTTTACGACAATCAATGGTGAAAAGAGGTGCAGTGACCTTTTTCTGGGTAGCTGTAGCATATCGAATGAAGTGGCGTTATGGGGAGCGCGGATACCGATATATGCATATTGATGTGGGTCATGTAGGGCAGAACTTGTATTTAGCGGCAGAAGCGATTGATTGTGGGGTGTGTGGAATCGCAGCCTTTGAGGATGAACAATTAAACGGATTACTTAATATTGACGGTAAAGAACGATTCGTAATTTATCTAGCACCTATTGGCAAAAAATAGCATAAAGTAGCGGAAATAGAAACTATTACTTGGATAGAGGCTTTTTTCTCTCTATTTTTTTTGTTAGCTCCTCTACTCTGAATTTATAACCAGTGGCAGATCTGTATGTCTTAAAACCTAACCGATTATTTATTGAGAGCATAGGAGCGTTAGTTGTTGCATTACCAGTAACTATTCTTTCTACGTTTGGGTACATTTCTCTAATCCTTCTGAGCATTTCCGCTTTTAGCCATTTTCCTACTCCTCTACCCCGGTATTTATCTCTCACTCCTGTGAGCATTTGGATAAGCATCGTAGGGGTGTCATCAAAGAAGAGTATTTCAGTTAGACCACTTATATCCCCATTTTTCTCACGAGAGATTAACGTGGTCCAAATTGCTCCACGTTCTTTAAGTCTTTGTTCGTTCTTCCTACGAGTTTCAGGTGTTGTTATGTGTCGACCTTCTGTCTCACCCTGAGGTGCTTGATTTAAAGTTTCAGAAAAAATTTTGCAGTATTCTTCGATGTCTTTTTCAGGAACATCTTGAAATACTTCAAGTGTTACTCCTTCCGCTCTTTTTGGTCCCTCTTCATACCATTGTCTAACCATCTCCCAATCAACGTCTTTCATAAACAAGTAACTCTCAAAATTATCTAATGTTTTTATTCCTCCAAACCTTTTACAGAAAATTTTTCCTGATTCTAAGTCTGCTGTGCCTTGAATCACAGACCTATTAATCTTTCTAGCCTTTTTTAAAACTAAAGCTAGAAAATTTGTTCCAATTCCTTGACGGCGGTGATCTTCATCCACATATATGTGGATGTCTAGCACATGTTTATTTGTATCGTATGCAGGGCTAGTCTCTTTTGATATATAAAGAGAGAGCCATCCAATGCAACTATCTTTTTCCTCCGAATATGCTATCCAACGAATATGATTATAATCACTATGAGGCTCGCTAATTTCCTTAATCATCCGTTTTTTGGACGGTACAGGCTCATCAGGAAAAAGCTCATAAAAAAACCTTTGATATAGCGTGTAATGTCTGTCCCATATTTCATTTGAAGTAGTTTTAGGATCAAATGGCTCTATTCTGAAATTCATTATCAATACACAGCAAATCTTCGGACAATTACTTCTTTGTATGTCTGCTTACATTTCTCTATTTATTTGATAGTGATATGATCTCAAAATTAGTTTTCAGGGGACTTCCTTTGGTTATGTGCATCTGATAGTTAGGCAAATCCATCACAATTGTGCAAACTGTGCCTACATTACCTATCTCTTCATCTAGAACATAGTGCCTACAAATAGGGTGTTCATTATCATTTCTATCTAATAAAATCTTCTTCATTTCTTTTGTAGATGGATTATTACTTCTAATATCTTTAATAATAGCAGATACTCTATCAAAACGGATAAATGAACTTTTTAATTTTTCCAAATCCGTGTTTAGTTGCCTATTTTTTAGATAATGATTAGTATGTAGGATAAAATCCTCCGTACTCTCAAGAAAGTAAGCTTCATCTCCAGCGAACTCAATATCTACGTTATTTCCTTGATTGTCTCCAATTAAGATATTACTTGCTTTCCCCCGTTTAAACGGTCTAATTATAGAAAGAGCATCATGTATTGACTTTGAGTCTAATATTGCACGTAGAATAATATGAACAGGCACCCCATCAAGTTTTTCACGGAGAGATAAAAAGTTTAAACAAACCCCAACCCCATACGAGTTGAACCCTATCTTTCCTATGATTCCTGGCTCTGTCATCATGAGAATAGAATGGTTATTTGGATAACGGATCTTCATTAAAACTGCTAAGTCTTCTAATTCCTCTGCCCAATCCCAGGTTTGGCCTAAAATTGAGCTCCCCCTGAAATATGCAGCTGTGCATTCATTTAAGACCATTGTAAGGATTTCTGTTCTTGAATTCAAAGCATAAATCCATAAAGGATTGACTTCTGCACCTTCAGCAATTGCTTCTATTTCCTCACAATAAGCATTATTAAATTCAGAAATCTTTGATTTATAATATTTTGCAGCTTTGAATATAGTTTTCTCATCTCCCTTGAAGATTTTTTTATAGAAATCTATTGTTTGAAGTATCCTTTCAGTTAAAATCTTACCATGGTTGAATCCAATTGTTCGATGGTCCCCCTCTAATTCAATTAGAGGAAATTTTTCATTCATTGTGACCCGAACATTATTTCTATACTATTTAAACGTCTTTGCTTTTAATAATTATGTTTTTTTTTATTTTTTAAGCAATCCACTCCTCTAATACAAGCTTGAAATAACATTAACAAATTTTTATAAAAAAAGACCCAGCTAATTTGAACTCAAAATACCTATAAATATTAAAAAAAGTCGCTTTTCAAAATTACTGGCTGGAATAGATCCATGAGAAGGTGGAAATAGAAAAATGAGTAATATAAACAAGAATCTGGGAGTGAATTTAGAGATTGACGCCGTTTGTGTTAATAAATCGCGGAGTGTTTTTTCCCTGTATATCCCTCTTGGCGAAAATGGGATCATCCAGCTAGTCGATAGGTTTCGGTCAAGAAAAGATGTAAAAATCATAGAAACCGACCTATATTACCATCTTCGGGTCAAATATCAAGATTTTACAATTGAATTTTATTCTCGGGGTCTAATTACGGTTGAAAAACCATTAGAAGACTGTCAATTTACAGAATTGATCTCTCAAGTCGAAGAATTGAAACCAACAATTATTCCTACCCTAAAAGGGCTACTCACTAGATATCACCTCTCTCTTGTCGAGGTTCTTGGTAAGCTTGAAAACATCCCCACCCACAAAACCATAGTCATAGAAGGTTTCAGAAATAATGACGAAAAAGATTTCTATGATGAATTACCAGATGAGCAAAGAGATGAATTCCTTAATACTTTAGCAGCCACCTCACATGTTCTGCAATTCATAGGTCTTCCTAGATCCATCAATTCTCGGTCCTATGAAGATGTAATCATAGGTACTGAAGGTTCAATAATCCGAAGTGATGAAATGGATATTCTTTTATCCTATCATGCATACAATAGGGCTCTCCATCTATTTCTAGCACGATATAATATAATTATTGAGAGAGTTTGGAATAGACTGAAGAGGTGCGATGATCTTGTCGATGAGTTCGATAGTTATATTCGAGAGGAAGTGGAGTCGACCGATTCTGGTAAGCATAGTCTCTTCGCTGCCGACTGGCGTAGAAATCTTGCAAAAACGAGGTCATATGTAATTCGCGGCCTCAAAGATATCGACAACTTTATTGTATTGACTAATTTTATCCAAGAATCCATTCAATTCACGACAGAGAAATTTTATGGCGCTATAGAAGCAGAACAAGTCAGAGAAAATTCGTTCCATATCCGAAAGGTTCTCAAAACCTTACAGGATCGAGCTAAGCATTTAAAAATCGTTTCTGAAAGTTTTGGTGCTCATGGACGAACACTTATCGTTAGATTAGAGCTGTACGATTCAGAAATCGCTTATGAAATACAACAGCGAGCCAAAAAGATTGCATTCTTGGAAAACGGTTGGGGAAGGTCAAAAACTGGTGGATTTGAGGGTCCTCAACATTTTATTGATCCTGATACAGTCTTAGTGATCAAACCCCAGGTTATATTTTCATTTTTTGTTCCTTTGGGAGAAAATAGCATTATTCAATTAAATAATTACTTTAAATCAAGACCTGATGTCATAATCCTCGCTACCGATCTTTATTACCATATAGAAGTACAATACAAATCATATATTATCTCTTTCTATTCACGGGGTCTAATTACGGTTGAAGAATCTGCAGAAGAGGTAAAAGAAACTCATCTAGAAATGTTAATTAAAAATTCTGAAAAAATAAGTCTTGAGATACCTACGCTTCTTAAAGACCTCTTGAGCGATTATCTTCTCTCTTTTATTGAAGTGATTGATAAGATAGAATCAATTCCACTTCATAAAATCATAGTGATCGATAATTATAGCAATATTGACGAGGAGAGCTTAAACTACACATTATTGAATACAAACCGTGAGGACTTTCTCAGAGGTTTAGTTGAGCATCCAAAAGTTCTATCCTTCATTGGTAGTCCTCGATCCATTGGTTCTCAGACCTATGAAGACGTTATTATAGGTACTGACGGCTCAATTGTCAGAAGTGAAGATATCGATGAACTCTTATCCTTCCATGCTTATAATAGGGCTCTACACTTATTCTTAGCGAAGTATAACACACTAAATGAAAAAATTTGGAATGATCTGAACAAATGTGATGATTTAGTAGACGAGTTTGAAAAATTCGTTATGAAAGGAGAAATACAAACAAATTCTGCAACGAAAGGCTTATTTTCATCAGACCGTCGAAAAAACCTTGGAAAAACAAGGTCTTATGTGATTGATGGGATTAAAAACATAGATCAGTTTCTTGTACTCACAAGTTTTATCGAAGGCTCT
>JAEOTF010000015.1 GCA_016840025.1 Candidatus Hodarchaeota archaeon | reverse complement strand
TCCATATATAGGATTATCTAAACTCTCAAACTTGGACATAATTAGTGATCAAAGAAATCCACTAAAAGATAATTTTTTTTCTTTTTGAACACCAGAGAGAGATCGCATATTCATAAGGAGACTCTTCAAGTATTGATGGTAATTGAAGAAACTTACTTACAGTAGACGTCTTTCTCATGAAGCAGAGGATTTTTTTGCTAAAGCGATAAAGAACTGGCCAATCTTATCAAACCTTTGGAATTTTAAATCAACAAAACCAATTCTCTCCCAGGTCGAGGGATTATCTGATGTTCGTGGGCGGATGGGACTTAAAGGATCATTTGAAGTTGATACATTACACAAATGGGCTCCAGTTATTATTGTGAAACCATCACATCTTTTACATTCCTCTAAAGTTCTAGAACAGACACCCTTTCTTAATGCTGTTCATGACAGCTTAATACGTTATGAAGTGGACTTTATCAGTCAAAACACTACACTACCAATTCTTTTCATAACCAACGACAAAGATCAATGTAAGGCTGCTCTTCAAGAAGGAATCGAAGCCTTACACATAAAAAAACCAACTTATGCCCCTGCAATAGATAGAAAAGCTGTAGAAAATCTCGATATAGAGCGGATCCGTTCACTAATACTTAGTTTACTTTGTCATTCATCTGTTCTTAGAATGACCTCGCAAGCTGGTGAATATTATCTTAGCTGGACTTGGTGGGGTCGTAGTATGGATGATATTTCAGAACATAAAATTCGCTTGGTTGATTCTCAAGGAAATGTTCAATTCCTATTTCCCTGATTATGCTTTTCTTATTTCCTGTGAAAATACCAAGTAATTGGTATTTTGACGAAATTTGGGATACTACTGAATTTTTTCAAGGTTTTGTTGACAGAATGGACAAATGGTGATATTAGCATGTATCATTTCCAAATAGCAGTATTCACACACCAGACGCCCACAACTAACGCATTGGTACCCCGAATCGGTAGCAGGATGTTTATCGCCATCCATTTGACAGAAAAAGGGCTTTCCAACAGGAATAGATGTTGTTTGTATTCTAGCTTTTCTTTTTTCTTTTGGAATTCTTTCTTCAAGTTCTTTTATTTTTTCTCTTAATCGAGTAATTTCCTCGTTTACAACTTCTTTTTCGTCTCCTTCATCCCATTCATGTTCCATCTTTTTTACTCTTTTTTCGAGCTCAATAACTTCCTGTTCATCTCTCCAATCCCACCTATCCTCATCTAGTCTTCTTCTTTGTTTCTTCACTGCGAGTATCAGTCCTTCAAAAAGTCGTTAATGGAACGGAGGGGGGAGGGAGGGAGTCCCACTATCGGGAAAAAGAAGTTTTTCGGTTAAGTGGGACTCCAGTATATTACTAAACATAGTGATTATTAAAATCTTCTAACCCTTTAGCGAAAATCCTGATTTTATTTGATATCTTTTGTAAGGGAGGTAAAAAACTTATGACATAAAACTACTTTTTCTTAGGTGATAATAAGGAGATTTGCAGTTTCTGCTTTGATAAGTTATCAAACTCTCTGTAACTTATCTTTTAGAGACTCCGAGAAATAAAACTCGCTTCACTACAACAATTTCCTTAAAAGTGATGTTGATTGACAGAACAGATGAGAGTCTTCAGAACTGAGCGGATCTGGTTAAAGCCAACCAAGCACCTCAGACATCTTTGTCATGTATCAAAGAATCTGTTCAATGAAGCAAACTATCTAGTTAGACAAGCGTTTTTTAACGAAAAAAAATGGATTCGAGCAACTCAGCTCCAGCAGGATCTTTCTACTTCCCCTAATTTCCAAGAATTGTCCGTTCCTACGGCTCAAAAGATATTACAGCTTATAGATAAAGCTTGGAAGTCTTTCTTTACCGCATTAGCAGATTGGCGGTTAAACCCAGAGAAATATTTTCAGAAACCCCGCATTCCAAAATACAAACCGAAGGACGGGGAATTTCAACTAGCCTTTGCAAAAAACCAGCTCATCTTTTCAAATAAAGTTCTTATGTTACCCCGACAAACAGGTGTACAAGTAAAACCACGATTCTC
>JAEOTF010000506.1 GCA_016840025.1 Candidatus Hodarchaeota archaeon | reverse complement strand
TTCTCCTCCGTATTCCTTTTGAACGCAAAATAGCGGAAGAATATTCTCGGGGGCGAGTACTGGTGGATATTATACCGGATCTAAGAAAACAACTCCAAACCCTCCTGAATGATGTTGTAAACAAAATAGCACTCAGAAAGGAGCTTAAATCATGAAAACATTAGTAATCATAAGCGGAAAAGGCGGTACGGGAAAAACAACGGTAGCGGGAGTATTTGCGTCTTTAGCCAATGCAACTGCGATAGGAGATTGTGATGTCGATGCCCCCGATTTCCATTTGATTCTAAATCTGGTCAGACAAGCCCAAAAGGACTTTTATGGGCTTAGCAAGGCAAACATCGATCCTGAACTATGTACAGCATGTTTACAATGCATTGAGACATGTAGATTTGACGCAATCCGGCAAACTAAATCTAATGTGCAAGTGAATCCCCTAACGTGTGAAGGCTGTCGGGCTTGTGGGCTCGTATGCCCCGAAGATGCGATTACTTATGTAGATACGGTGTCAGGGGAAGTTTATCGTTCTAATTCGCGATATGGCCCATTAAGCCACGCTCAACTTAAAATTGGGGAAGAAAACTCGGGGAAACTCGTAGGAGAAGTACGAGAGCAGCTTAAAGAGTTAACCGAGGGCATAAAAGATCCGTTGGTTATTTTGGATGGTCCTCCCGGAATTGGCTGTCCTGTGATCAGTTCAATCACAGGAGCAACTGCAGTATTAATAGTCACAGAACCCTCTGTAGCGGGTGGAAGTGACATGGAACGCGCTCTTGCTCTTATAGAGCATTTTCAAATGAAAGCTTTTGTGTTACTTAATAAAGCAGATCTTAACCCTATAGAAGTTGCTCGAATTCGGAATGTGTGTGAAAAGAGAAAGGTAGAAATTATCGGGGAAATCCCTTTTGATGAAACAGTCTCTCGCGCCATTTCTAATGGTCATACCTTGCTCGAAGAGAATTCCACTGCCTCCGCAAGTCTTGCATTGATAAATGCTTGGGAAGTAATGTCTTCTCATTTAAAGCAGATAACCCAGTCTTCTACAAATAAAAAAACTTCATAGTAAGATAGAATTAATGCAAATAGATGTATTGAGGTGTGTTGTTAATGACTGAAAGTAAAGTAGCTACACCATTAAAAGATCCTCGTACCCGAGCCGCAGAAAACTTAAGTCATGTAAAAAACAAAGTAGCAGTGTTATCAGGCAAAGGCGGAGTAGGTAAATCAACGGTCGCTGCTAACATAGCCTTAGCACTAGCTGAGGAATATAAGGGTAAAGTAGGGTTAATAGATGCAGATATTCATGGCCCCAATATCCCTAAAATCCTTGGGATTGAAGATAAACGTCCTAATGTTAGTTCTACGCTTGCAATTCCCGTAAAGGGTCCTAAAGATCTCCATGTTGTTTCTATGGCGTTCTTTCTAGAATCAAAAGACACCCCTGTTATTTGGAGAGGTCCTCTAAAAATGAAAGTTATTGAACAATTTCTTACCGATTTTTATTGGGGAGAATTAGAATGGCTCGTTGTTGATCTTCCACCGGGAACCGGTGATGAAACTCTCTCGATAATGCAGCTCATTCCAAATATGACAGGCGCGATAATTGTCACTACTCCTCAAGAAGTTTCAACTTTAGATACTGGAAAAGCTCTTTCAATGATGAAACAGCTGGAGATTCCTGTGTTAGGGGTAATTGAAAATATGAGTGGTTTTGTGTGTCCTAATTGTGGAAAAAATTATCCGCTTTTTGGTGAAGGTGGTGGACAAAGGCTTACCAAACACTTTAACGTTCCATTATTAGCCCAGATTCCATTTGTGCCTGAAATTCGCCAGAAAGAAGATGTTGGAATTTCGGAAGCGTTTAACCCTTTCGTTAAAATCGCAAAAGCAATCATAAAAAAGTGTTAAATGGATTTATTGATAGTTTAATGGAAAATTTGGATTGTAGCAAAAGTAAAAGGATCTGATTCACCAACGAAGAGTGGATAGGTGTGAAAGACTTTAATCCAATGTTTATAAACAGAAATGAAGAGATTTTGAGAATTTTAATACAGTTTAAACAAAAAGAAGGAATTATTCAAGTTCCTACACGTAGGGTGTTTGAAAGGCTCCAAAAAACTCATAGTGGGCAGGTCCTTAAATATACGGCATTTCTTAACCACATTAACCGCAATATGATAGAATGGGTTACATTTATTCCTCATTGTGGTCTTCAATTGACCGAAACAGGTCATTATTACGCTTTAAGACTTGAAAAAAAGTTCAAACTTGCTGAATCATTATTGGTACACGTTCTACACTTGGATAAGAAAACTGCTCATAAAGAAGCTTGTCGCCTTGAACATGGTTTATCTACTTTAGTCGCGACACAAATCGAAAAAATTCTTAATAATTAAGTTTTAACACTAAATTAGTTCCTAAAAAATGGTTTTTAAAGGTAATGACGGCTATTAAAACAAATATGATTTCACGTTTTGTTAAACTTATTCAGAATAGTGAACCTGAGTCAATTAGCCATTTTATTACTGTGTTAATTAATCACCAACTCAAATGCTGCAATCATGAGTGTCTATACAACAAAATTGTATGTACTCTTCGTCCTAAATGCCCTGATCGTCGTTTTCTTGATATTCTGATAGGAATTGATTATCAAGGGGAGGATTTTCCTCGTTTTTGTTATGAATTACGATTAAAAGAACTCTCGCAACTTTTGAAGTATCCTGACATGCCATTTCCTTGTGATATTTTAATTCGCTTAGATGATTTTTTCAATCTCATTTTTAAAAATGAAAAGCTTAAGACTATACAAGAAGTGCCGGTGTTCTCTCAAAAAACTTTGTCAAAATTCTTCAACAATCTTCCTTTATCGGACCAGTAGCAATTACGGAAAATTTTGTTGTTGTTTCGCTAAAGGATAGAGAAATTCTTATAATCATCGATCAACATGCCGAAATAGTAATGATTAATCCACTTCACCGGAAACTAGACATAACTCCTCTCTTGGAAGCAATCATCACTGTTTTTGAGAAAGAGTTTAGTTTTATAGTAGAAAAATGAAAAAAAGTAGAGCAAAAAATGAAAAAAAAGTAGAGCAACAGTGATTAGAAAATGGCATTAACTGGAATCATTTTCGATTTAGATGGCACTATTGTTAACTCTCCCGAAGTTCAGTGGTACGCATTCAATGAATTTCTTCACCAATATGACGTGCGAATTCCTTGGACGGATTGGGTTACTAAGTATCTTGGGGAACGGTCTGAAGCTATTTGGCAATCCTTTTTTCATCTTCATAACCTCAAGATAGATATTGAGATCGCCCAAGAGGAAAGACGCGCTATCTACCGTCGTCTTGTGAAGGAAGGAAAGCTCATTGAGATTCAGGGATTTTCCAAATTCTATCATTGGCTCAAGACAGAATTTCCTTCTATACCAATTGTTATTGCATCCAATGGGCATCCGTCAAGTATCGAGATCTCACTAAAAGCCATTGGCTATTTGAATCAGATCAAGTATTACAGTGCGGAACAAACTGCGCAAAAACTCTCAAAGGCAGCTCTATTAAGTTCAGTGGTCGAAGAGCTTCAACTTTCCTCGAAAAATTGTTTAGTTTTAGAAGATTCCGCTCTGGGGGCGCTTGCAGCAAAAAAAATTGGTATCCCCGTCATTATTATTAATTCCAGTCAACTTCCCCAAGGAACATTTGAAGCGGATCTTGTTGTCGCTGATTATACGGATTGGTCGCTTTATTCTTTTGTAAAAAAGCTGTATGAATCAAAGAAATGAAAATGAATTAAACCAAGTTACCTCAAGCCAAGTAAAACGCTGTATTCAGTGATTAGAAAGTAAATAATTTTAGATAAGGGCGGATAAACTCAACTAAACTTAATCCTGGAAGAAGACTATAAATTATTCACTTCTTCATAATCCTAAGTTCCCTGCAGACAGGAGAAGCAGTCGAACAACAATGCCGCCCATAATTAGCGCAAATATGATTTCAAATCCTGCTATCAGTAGAGTTTTTTTCCATTGGAATTCTTTCCTTAGTGCAGCAATAGTAGCAATACAAGGAATATAGAGCATAGTAACAAGTGAGAAAACAATCATTTGAATGGGGGTCATAACACTGCCTAAATCGGTTGTTCCGAAAAGCGTTCCCAGAAGAATCACAGCAAGTTCCTTCCGGGTTATCCCAAAAACAAGTGCAATGCCGGTTTCTTCGGGTAGATCTAACCAAAAGACGGTAATGGGTGAGAGAAGCGTGTTTATAGAGTCTAGTAATTCAAGGACTTCTAAAATTTTAAGAAAGATACTTCCTGCAACTATTAGAGGTAACGCAATATAAATAAACTCCTTAAGTCGAAACCAGGTTTGTATTACAACAATTCTCATATTAGGTCTGCGGAGGGTGACCATTTCCATGATTAACCCCATAGATTCACCTGGTATTGTTTTAAAGGCAATTCTACCTAAAATTATAATGACAAAGATGTCGAAAAGATAGAGGGCAATGACCCAAACAAAACCAACGTATTTGCCAACAAGAGCGAAAATAATTATTGTTTGTGCAGCACAAGGAACAAGCGTAACAATAAAGGCTGCAAGCAAACGATCGCGCTGACGTTCCATGATTCGACATCCTAAACAACCAGGGACATTACATCCAATTCCTAGCATGCAGGGAATGAAGGCTTTCCCATGTAGACCAATAATGTGCATTAGACGATCCATCATGAAGCTTATCCGTGTCATGTAACCCGAATCTTCCAGAATCGCCAAAATAAGGTAAAAAGGAAGGATATAAGGGAAAACTATTGTAACCCCACCCATAATACCTTCTAAACCACCCCACAAGAGTTCGGCAAGGATTCCTGTCCCCAAAAGATCTTCATAATTGGGTTTCATATTCTCAAACATGTCAGTCATTAAACCAGATACTAATTCTCCAATTGTGAAAATCCCATATAAAATGCTAAAAACTATTCCTAACAACACCAAATATCCAAAGATTGGATGTAGAAGCACTTTATCTATTCTTTCCCGTAAAGGAAGTGAAGATGGAGTTCTTATTTTTTGAACTTGGTCAATGATGCTTTTAACAACACCATATCTTTCACTTGTGATAAGATTGCTATATGAATGCCCATGAAGTTCTTCAAGCTCACTCGCTAGCGTTTTGCTAATAGTCAAAACATCAGGATAAGGTTTATGGTGTTTATATCGTTTAAATAGATGTTGAAAGGGACGATAATGACCAGTTTTCTGAGATTTATGATGAGGCTGAAAAGAATGACGCTTCCCCTCCTTAAAACCTTCTCGAAAATGCAAAAAAGGACGAAAATGATGAGTTTGAAATAATTTAACTATCTCTTTATCTTGTTCGAGTAATTTAAGGACCAACCATCGTTGAGGATACTGTAAGGCTATTTCGTTTGGCTCTAATATTTTTAGAAGATGTTGAAACTGCTTTTCAATCTCTTGCCCATAAGGAAAGACATTCGGTATAGCTGATTTTTGCCCTTCATAGACTTCAATAATACAGTCTAACGCTTTGGATATTCCAATTCCTTTTGTTGCTATCGTGGGGATTACAGGTATACCTAACAATCCTTCTAGTTTTTCATAATCTATTGTTATTCCTTTACTCTTTGCAATATCTACTTGATTGATCAATACAATCATTGGTCTGGCTAGTTCCATCAGTTGTAAGGTGAAAAATAAGTTCCGTTCCAGAACGGAGCCATCAAGAATGTTAAGAATGATATCAGGCCTCCCTTTTATTATATACTCCCGTGAAATGATTTCCTCCAAAGAATAAGCACTTAATGAGTAAATCCCTGGTAGGTCAATAATTTCAATTTCATATCCCCTAAAATGAACTGACCCTTCTGCGCGTTCAACGGTTTTACCAGGCCAGTTGCCAATATGTTGGTGAAGTCCAGTAAGATAATTAAAAATAACACTCTTCCCGACATTCGCATTTCCAGCTAAAGCTACTCGAATTTTTCGCTTACTAGTTTCCATAAACTAAGCAAACCTTCAATTGTATGGCTATAAAAATACTATTCCGCTAATTATAATCTCTCAGGCTTGACGTTGAACCATAATTTTGGTGGCAATCCCGCGTCCTATCGCTAATATTGAACCTCGTACCAAGATTTGGACTGGTCCCCCAAATGGGGCTCCTCCTTTAATTCTCAGTTCTGTCCCTACTGTTAACCCCAAATCATTTAGTCGCTGAGTTACCATCCTGCCTCCATGAATTGCCGTAATTTTCCCCGTTTCTCCAATTTTTAGATTGATTAGAGGAATTAATAAAGGCATTTCATCTGTTTTAGTTAATTTGGGGCTATTAGAAACCATCATTGTTTCTCCTAGTTATGCGTCACTATCAAAAAACTCGAGAAAAAATTTCACTTTTGTGAATAATATGGTGTATAGAAGAATATAAAAACATTTTCACATTTGTGAAAAATAGATTTAAAAGAGAGAGGATGTAAATAATGGAGATTATCCCTCATGATGAAGATATTATGAAGATTCTGTTTTGTTTTAAGTAAGGCGAAGTCTTGATGTTGAATCTACAAAGAATGTCATTAAAAGGGTTCAGGAAACTCGATTTTTAACATGTTTTTAGCTCCGTAAACCTAACTCATCTATAATAAAGTCGGGCGGCGCTTTTTTCCTAGGTTCATGCTCATGTAGGTGCTTACGAATATTCACAAAACAGAATATGGAGAATTTGACATGCCACCCCAAGGGAATCTACAAGCGATAAAAAACCAGACTAGTATCCCTATCGCAGTACAAGAGCCATTACAAAGACTAAAAAATATCAAAAAAATAACTAAAGAGTACAAAGCAGATTTTGCGATGTGTTACAATCACTTCGGCATTACAAAATTAGGTAAATACTTAGGTAGAACTGCTTCATCTCTCTCTCAGACACGAAACAATTTAGGTCTCCAACCACTCCAAAACAACAGAGGTCTTCATCAAAACCGCCTACTTCTAATAATCTTCTGTCATTTCCTTAGATTAGGTAGTAAAAGGCTTAAACGAGTATTTTATCGTAATCCAAAGACTATAATCAAGTTTATCAAAAGATATGGAATTGAGGATCGTCCCCACCCCTTATACTTGGTAATCTTCTATGTGGCTCTCCAAAAAAGCGTAGATGAGCTTGCAGCATTGTTCAGTTGTTCATCAGGAAAAGTTACTAAGGCTATTAGAAACGCTGGATTTGATATACGTTCTCATGGTGAAGGAATAAGTCTTTACCGCCAAAAACAAGCCCTAACACAATGGACTATTCCAATGAATCCTCGATGGAAAGAATACCTTGAAGGTTCTCTCCTCGGTGACGGAAACTTATATGGTAAGGTCTATGTCGCCTGCTTTCAGATTACTCAGTCAGTGAAACATGAAGCATATATCCTAAACTTCCCCAAGAAGATTGCGGAAGAATCGGGACACACAACACACATCTACCTGCGACCTGATGGTTTTACTGGACATGTCGATAGACTTATACTAATGATAACAAATGGGTCTATTGAGCTTCTTGAGTTCCACAATCGTTGGTATCGTAAACCAACAAAATGGGAGCTTAAGAAAAATCCAAAGCGGAAATGGATCAAGATTCTTCCTGTTGATCTTGAACTTACACCTTTCATATGCTTAATCTGGTATTTGGAAGATGGATCATTAGGAGTACAGTGGAAAAAACGAATACTCAAAGATGGTTCCTTAAGTGTAAGACGTCACACATACATTTATCTATGCACCCACAGCTTCACTTATAAGGAAGGTATAATCCTAGTGGAGAAACTGAAGAAATTCTTAGAAGTAGAAAGTGGTGTTCGTGTAGTACCTGAAAGAAAAAACAAAAAAACGGAAAACTCAAAACATACTATAGAATCAGACTTAGCGGTGAAGCTAAAGAGCGTTTTATCAAGGTAATTGGCAGAAAAAGTCCAGTACATTGTTTTGAACATAAATTCAATTTTCATTCAGGCAACTGAGAATTTTCTGATCTTCCTCCCTATTTTTTATCTCCTTTCTAGCTTGAATAAATACCTTTTACTTTTAATCAAATTTACTACATATTATAAAATAAGATATTTTTTTAATTCCAGCTCTAAAGTGATCTTTATGTATGTAGGAAAGGTCATAGGTACAGTGGTTTGTTCTGTAAAGGACGAAAGTCTTAAGGGAGTGAAACTTTTAATCGTTCAACCTTTAAACGAACAACATGAGCCTATTGGAACCCCCGTAGTTGCAGCCGACGCTATCGGAACGTCTGGAGTGGGCGAATTCATTTATCTTGCCAGTAAAAAAGAAGCTGCATATGGTGTGGACGTTCCCAGACATTTTGCCCCTGTTGATGAAGGTATTATGGGATTTATCGATGAATACTATATTGACCATTCTAAAAGACCACCGTCAAAACCAGTTCCTAAAAAAGAAAGACCACCGCCAAGCCTGGCTATGAAGCCGAAACCAGTTCCTAAAAAAGAAAGACCATCGCGACCACCTAAGAAAACAGCAAAAGTTGTTTCTAAGGTACCTAAACCTATTCCTGAGGATGAAGAATAACATGATAATCGGCAAAGTTATTGGAAATCTGGTCGCTACTGTTAAAACACATAGTCACGAAGGACTAAAGTGCTTAGCAGTAGAACCTATAGATTTAGATGGTAATTCAATGGGTCCTAGCATCTTAGCTATGGATATAGCTCAAGCTGGAATTGGTGATACTGTCCTTGTTTGTCGAGAGGGAAATTCTAATCGTGAACTTACCAATAAACCCGATGGCGCAATAGATGCTGTTATAATTGGAGTTATTGACTATATTGATACCCCAAAAGGGCGTAAAAGATTTGATTAAATTCATTTAGAGGAAGATAAATTATGGACGATCTAATCGATGAAATTACTCGTCAAGTAATCGCCAAACTTAAAGATAAAAAATCACCCACCACTCCCCAAAATATATCTCATTCTACTTCATCCACTCCTTCGCGCTCCACTTCTCCAGTTGTTCCTTCGTTTTCTCCGTCAAAGGGCGAAAACGCTGTTATTGTTTTGACAGGTGGCAGGGAAGAATTGGATACTGTATTAGAACAGATTTCTCTCATAAATAAACGTTGTAATAAACTAACTGTAGTAATGACCAAATCTGCTGAGAAGATATTAGGTATACCCACGGTTCGCCGGGCTGCTTACAATGCAGAGATTATCACAGATTGGGTTGAGAATGTCCATGAAATTCTTGATGTCACCGACAATATCTATGTTCCCATTCTCACTTTAAATAGTGCTGCTAAAGTTTCCCAATTAATGACCGATAATGTTGCTTTAATCTTTATGGTGTTTGGTATTCTAAGAGGGAAACGGGTTCGTATGGCAACAAATTCCGTCTATTGTTGTGAAGTCGCTCGTGATAGAAGTGCGATCCCCCCTGGCGCTACAAGAAAGATAGATTCAATGCTGGACCAAATCCGTGATTTTGGTGTTGAGTTAGTTGATGTTTCTGAATTAGCGGGGTCTAATGCAACTCGTCCAACATCCTCTTCCTCTTCCTTAGTTTCTTCAACAGTGATTCCAGCCGCTACACAAACCGTCTGCACGGCCAGTTCGGGTGAGGAATGTAGTGCCTGTGGTCAATGTGCCGAACTTAATCCCAATGGTATCCAGCAGCTTGTTAACTCTGGCGCAGATCGTATAGGTGCTGCTTTAGGAACACGAACTTCCCATGATGTTGCTAAAATGATTGATCATACCCTTTTAAAGGCTGATGCAACCCCTGAGCAAATCAAAAAGCTTTGTGATGAAGCAAAACAATTTGAATTTGCGTCTGTATGTGTTAATCCAACGAATGTAGCATTAGCTGCAGAATTTCTCAAGGGTACCCCTGTTAAAGTTTGTACTGTTATTGGTTTTCCTCTAGGGGCAACAACATCTACCACAAAAGGGGTGGAAACAAGAGATGCAATTGCAAACGGTGCTCAAGAAATTGATATGGTGGTTAATGTAGGTGCTTTAAAAGCTGGGGATGATGAAAAAGTTCGGCAAGATATTGAGACTGTTGTCGAAGCAGCTCGTGGAAAAGCCATTGTAAAGGTTATTCTAGAAACAGCCCTCCTTACCAAAGAAGAGATTGTCAAAGGATGTCTTTTAGCCTAGATGGCTGGAGCGGATTTTGTCAAAACTAGTACAGGATTCAGCACTGGTGGTGCTACTGTAGAAGATATCGCTCTCATGCGTCAAACGGTCGGCCCACACATGGGGGTTAAGGCATCGGGCGGTATTAGGGACTATGAAACTGCTAAAGCTATGGTAGAAGCAGGAGCTACCCGTGTAGGCGCCTCTGCATCGGTTGCTATAGCTAAGGGGACCCCTCCTAATGGAAAAGGCTATTGAATCTCAGCTCATATAGCCAATAAAGATGTAGTTGAAATTCTCAAGGTGGGGAGTTGATACTCTCATTAATTTTATTTAAACATTAGAAAGATCTGCCTAAACAGATAGATAACTGGAGTTAGAATTATGCGAGAAGTAGTAATAGTCGACTATCTTAGAACACCAATCTCAAGGTCACGTCCCAACGCGCCTGAAAGAGATAAGTTTAATTCATTACGAATGGATGAAATGACGGGAAAATTAATACATACAATGGTTACTCGTAAGGGAATCAATGCAAAAGAAATTGGAGAGGTTCTGATAGGCGCAGCTTATCAGGTGAGTGAGCAATGGTTATGCGGGGGTAGAATAGTGGTTGCTTTTGCTGGTTTACCTGATACTGTTCCCTCTCAAGGAATCGACCGCCAATGTGGGTCTTCTATGAGCGCCATTCATACTGGTGTAATGGAAATAATGACGGGGTACTCTGATATTTGCGTTGCAGCTGGCTTAGAGCATATGACTCATATTCCAATGGCTAACAACCCTCATATCGATGTTCCAATGCAATTAGCCACAGAAGATACGTATAAAGATTATGATTTTAGTACCGGCTTTGTGATGGGCTTTACTGCAGAAAAGCTCTTCAAAAAAGCTGCGGAGAAGTTCGGTCTAACACGTGAAGATCTAGACCAATATAGCCTAGAATCACATGACTATGCTGCCAATGCGGTAGATGAAGGCTATTTTAAAGATGAAATTATGCCCGTAGAGATTAACGGTGAAGTAATCGAAACAGACCTTAGTATCCGCCGTGGAAGCACAATGGACGCAATGGCATCGTTAAAACCTGTTTTTGATTCTGAAGGTGTTATTACTGCCGGTAACAGCTCACCATTGAATGCTGGAGCTAGTGCAATGGTTCTAATGTCAAAACAAAAGGCAAAAGAGTATGGGTTTGAACCATTAGCCACTATTAAATCCATGGGATGGGCTGGGGTCAATCCGGGGATTATGGGACATGGACCTGTTCCCGCAAGCAAAAAAGCGCTACAACATGCAGGACTAGAAATTAAGGACATTAATTACTGGGAGATCAATGAGGCTTTTGCTGTAGTAGCTTTGAATGCTATTAAAGAGCTAAATCTTGATAGAATAAAAGTTAATATAAAAGGTGGGGCTATTGCAATCGGACATCCGCTAGGCGCAACTGGAGCTCGCTTGGTAGGTACATTATCAAGAATTCTCAATTGGGAAGATGCCCAATATGGTTTAGCAACAGCATGTATTGGTGGAGGACAAGGTGTTGCAACTGTAATCGAGAAGGGCGGCTGATAATCCAAAACAACAGCATCTTATTAGTTTTTGAATATTTTTTCTCAATCATATTCAGGAACAAATGGAAAGCACGACAATACTAATTCGGACGCCGCTTCGTATTCTTCTGTGTCAACTACATCGGTGGATAAGTCATGTAAGAATTTCTTGGAGAATTTTTCAGCAAAAGAATTGAGAGCGTTTCTAAGAGATGGAGAAGATTTTGTAGCAACTAAGACATAAGCTACAGGACTTTTCTCATGTCTTTCTAAAATAAGGATAGCTTGATCTAAGTGAATCTCACGGATGTTACCTTTCCCCAAAGCTATATCTACAAAACTTGTTATACCGCTTAACATACCAGAAAACACACTCTCATCAATCAGATCTTCCTTTTTACTCCAAGAATGAGTGAAGAGTGGTATACCACTATTAGCCTCAATGACTGTTAAGCTTGTTGCTTTGAATGGGAGAACAAATGCCAATTTAGGTTGAGCTACGAATGCTATTGACATAAGTAAGGCACCACATGAAATTATCGCTAAGGCACTCCCCGGGATTATCATGCTTATGCCTACAGCAACAAGAATAGAAGACAGGATTCCTGTCATTATTGCTCCCACCAAATTAAGACCAGAATAGAATCTTAGATTCTTTGGTGCGTTCAAGTGAATTTTTGCCATATAATATGCGATGGTACATCCTGTCAAAAACGCGAGAGTAGATACTGCAATTCGTAATTCTCCCGCCAATGCAAGCGTCGAATCCCCGTTGGGAAAGCTATCGGGAATAACTAAATCTGGGTCTAATGAAAATATAAACACTGAAGCCGATAAAGCTGTGAAAAGTGCAATTTTCGTCGGCTCTATTGATTCCTTGTCGATAGAGTCTGCCAGAAGTGCAATGAAGAATCCTAATGGGATGAGGAAAAAATTATGTGCCCGAAATAAAGATTTATCCAAATATAGATAGGAAAGGGTTTCAACCAGAATCCATATAGTTAGACAGAACCAGGATAATGTCATAAAAAGGAGAGAGCGGTTTTTTTCTTTGAAGTAATAGTAGCACGTTAATAAAAAGGCGATGCCAACTGGAATAACTGAAATACATCCAACTATGACTTCTAATGTCCAATTGAGTGCTATCTTTGACACATCCTACTTTTTATGGGATTATTTTGGTATTCTAATGATGAAAATCATGCGCCTTAAGTTTCTTTATGTACTAATTTCTTGGTTGCTAATGGTGAGAGAAAAAATTTACATTCACTAATCTACAATTTGATCGTAATTCTCTTATAACTTATTATGATTAGCTGTTGTAAAAAATAATAAGGTGGAATTTATTGTGAATGCCGAAGATTTTCGCATCTTTATGACAATTATTTTTTCTGCTTTACTTGTAAACGCTTGTAGCTTTTTTGGCGGTGAAATGGAAGCTTTTTTGAAACTCGCATGGCTTATCACCATGGTCTTTAGTTTCATTGTGATATTACTTTATGCCTTGGAAGATCTTAAAATTCAGATTATCCCCACTCCTATGTATCCATTGATAGCGACTATAGCTATAATCGCAAATGCTGTAGTTGGTATAATGCACGTTTTCTTCTTTTATGTTGATATGGCATAGATCGAAATTCGTGCTGATTTCACTCCTTTTTTTTAGGCAAAACGGGCTGTTAACTTCTCACCAGCAACAAATGTCCAGGCTTCAATCAGATCTTTATGTTCTGAAAGTTCAATTGTAACCTTTATTCGGTGATATAATTCTCCTTCTCCTTCAATCTGGTCAATTATCGCTATAGTCTCTTTATCAATATTAAAATACGCTTCTCCTTCAACTTTACTATTTTGTGAGGGAAAAATAAAGGGGAATCCGAGTTCTTCTGGCCAATAGCGTTCATAATCGTAAAGGGTCGCAGGTTGCCATTCAAACTTCTCAATTATCTTATTTCTTGAATATCCTTTCATTAAAGTGCCATAAACAAATAAATTATCCAATTATGGATCCATCCAACGAGTTAGGGATTGATTAATTCTCATCCATTTTTAATTACTAAGGAAACCTTCTCTGTAGCCAATATTCGTAAGGTTATTCTTTCTTTCGCCTTTTGATACGTGCGATACTTCCTAATGTTGCGCCTTTACCACTAAACTCTAACTCTTGTTGCCCCGCTCCTGAAATCGGTTCTTCTTCTTCTTCAAGTAATTCTATTTTGAGTTTTTGTTCGAGCTTCTCGACTACTTTCATTGTAGGAACAATTTTCTCCGTTTCAAGTCGTGCAATCAGTGTTTCTTTTTCAAAAATCTGTGCTCCTAGCTCTTTTCGCGTCAAATTCATTGCTTGACGCGCAGTACGGATCTTTGTACCATAATTTTCAACTACGCGCTTTTGTTTCCTGATCCTACGCGGTGCAGAAAATTGTTTCGGGGGAGCTTTCTTAGTAGCCATTTTAGGGGTAGTATTTCGCCTTGTACCTCGATTAGGCGTTTGCTTAACCTTTTCACCAAATTTACTGCAGCGAGGGCAGGCATACATATTTGCACCGTCTACTTTTACGAGTTCTACTGGTCCTGTTGCGCCACAAATGTCACAAGTGCCCAACTTGTTTCACTCTTCTTTTTTTTTCATCTATCTTTATATTTTTAAGAGTATTAATATTATCCTTTATCCTATATTTTTTCTTTTTTATCCTGAATTAATTTAACATGTTAATAGATCAGGAAAGTTTTTCATAGCCAAATATAGATATATGGTTATAAAGCCTATTCTAGTGGAGCTGCTCTAATGCCGGCAATCGACGGAAAAACGAATCGAAAAAAGCAACCCTACGTTGGATACTCCTCTAATCAATTCAATCGCACATTAGAACGCAAAATCAGAGCACTCGAAACAGAAAAACAACTTTTAGATGCAGAAAGAATTCGATTGGAGCGAGAATTAAACTCAGTCCGAACAGAACTTGAACGTTTAAGAACTCCGCCTTTGTTTGCTGGAATTCTTCAAGAAGTTTTTGAAGATGGACGGGCTATCGTAAAAAGCTCAACAGGCCCCTCCTTCATAGTACAGGTGTCTGGAAACATACCTATCGATGTACTAAAATCTGGTACTAGAGTAGCCCTTAATCAAAGAAGTTTTGCCATAATGGAAGCTTTACCTCCTTCCCGTGATCCCTTTGTCAAAGCAATGGAAGTGGAGGAACGACCTACTGTTACCTATGCTGATATAGGTGGCCTTGAGGAACAGCTTCGCGAGATTAGTGAAACAGTTGAACTTTCACTACTTCATCCAGAGTTATTTGAAGAAGTAGGGATTGATCCGCCCAAAGGACTTCTGCTTTTCGGTCCACCTGGGACAGGAAAAACTCATATGGCTAAAGCAGTTGCCCATGAAACAGAAGCAACGTTTATTCGAGTAATAGGCTCCGAGCTAGTTCAAAAGTATATTGGTGAAGGGGCTCGATTAGTACGCGAGGTTTTTGAGTTCGCTCGTGAAAGATCTCCAAGTATCTTATTTATTGATGAACTTGACGCTATTGGAAGCCGAAGATTGGATATCGCTACTAGTGGTGATAGAGAAGTCCAACGTACACTAATGCAGCTTCTCAGCGAAATGGACGGGTTTAATCCTCGTGGTGATGTCAAAATTATTGGCGCTACTAACCGTCCTGATATTCTTGACCCCGCTTTACTTCGTCCTGGACGTTTTGATCGCCATATTGAGGTTCGAATGCCCGACGAAACCGCTAGAATGGACATCTTCCGTATTCACACTAGAAATATGAAGATTGTTCCTAATGTAAGGTTTGATGAACTTGTCTATATGACAAACTTAACATCAGGCGCGGATATCAAAGCAGTTTGTACTGAAGCAGGTATGTTTGCTATACGTGAACGTCGAACAGAAGTTAAACAAAAGGATTTCATCCAAGCAATAGAAAAAGTAATGGCAAAATCGATTGATATGGATTCCAGCTTTTTCATCTGAGAGAATACCGTTTGTCTTCTCTTCATTCTTTTTTATTAGAAAGATTAAAGCACAAGCTATCAAATACAGAACTTTATCTTCTCCCTCATGGCTGTTCTCGTACTGGTCATGTGATTATTATAGATTTACATGATTCCCTACTCCCTTATCAAAAGGAGATCGGCAATACGCTTCTTTCTTTTTTTCCAAAGCAACAGACAGTGTTATTGAAGAGAGGACCAACTCAAACATTAGAACGGGTTCCGGAATATGAGATTATAGCAGGGGATTCTACAACCGAAACAATTCATAAAGAACTGGGCTGTTATTTCAAAATTGATCCTCTGAAAGTTACTTTTTCTGCTGGTAATCATTTTGAGAGGAAGAGACTAATAGCTTGTTCAAGAGATGGGGAAACTATAGTGGACATGTTTGCCTGTGTTGGTAATCTTTCCCTCCCTATTTGTGTTCATAAGGATGTGAATGTTATAGGCATTGAAATCAACCCAGTAGCCTATGAGTATCTCATCGAAAGCATCCAAATGAATAGAGTCGAAGACCGTTATATCGCCCTGCAGGGCGATAATCGTGAAGTTACTCCCCAAGATTCTGGAGATCGAGTTATCATGGGGTATTGGGGAATTGCACCAGACCAGGTATTAACAGCTATAAAAGCATTAAGAAGGACTGAAGGTGGTTGGATTCATTTTCACGAACTGTGTGAACGAAAACTCCCTTTCCAAGCAATAAAAATGACTCAAACTGCTTTGAATACGTTAAATAACAATTTTCAAATAGAACTGATTCAGAGTCGTAGAGTAAAATGGGTTTCGGGCATTTTAGTGCATTATGTCCATGATCTCCATATTATACCTCAATGATACTTATCTGCGGATGAAGCGTGTATTTGCGGATGAAGCGGAAGAACTCAACCATTTCAAGACCAGTTCAATGTCTTTTGTTGTCCTTACTTAACCCCACAGAGCCTTCCCTTCCTTGTACAGTTAAATATTGAAAATCACCCCTCACATCTAATTCCACTGTGGTTCACAAGACTTATTGATTCACGAATCCACTCATTTGGAATTTGTGTTTTAAGGAATTTAAATACTCAGTAGTGGAAGGATATCTGATCTCAAATGTTAGCATCGACCTTGGTTTTGGTGAATGATTTTGACCTACCAATAGGATTAGATGCTAGAAAAGACAGTTTTCATGTAAGATAGTATCCATGATTAAAAAGAAACGAAAAAACACGAGTAAGGAACGTGATAGAGAAACTGCTAGTGAAACCAGAGAACAACATCAGGAACGGAAGACGAGAGGAATAGAAACTCTCATCTCTGAGAATGAGTTTGAAAGACTCTATTTTAGGGAAAACAAATCTCTAACCGCCATTGCTTCCGCAAAGAGAATCTCCTCTGTTGCATTATTATGGAAATGGGCCGCCCCCCGCTTCAATCTAAGAGGTCCAAGCATACCTCTTACTGACCAGAACCGCTTGAGCCTTCGTTTTCCCGAGGTCGCAAAGGAATGGCATCCTACAAAAAACGGCAATCTAACACCTGATGATGTGAGTTTCGGATCAAAGAAGAAGATCTGGTGGCAGTGTCCTCTCTGTAACGATGAGAGGAAAGCTTCTATTTGGTCCCGTACATATGCTAAGAATCTTGTTTGTCCAGCTTGTGCAGTGCATAACGGAGGATTCATTGGGCTCCCTTACTGGAAACCTTGGCAAGACCTCCAACATCGAGAAAGAGAGTCATTCAAGAATTATTTACCTCAGATTTGTTCATAGTACTATCATTTTGTCTATTATCATCGTTAAGAGAATCACAAATTAACTCGAACTTCTTTTTTCCGACATTCTTTTACGTTCATTACGTTCATGATATCCTCGTTATACCTTATTGACTTCAAATTGCGGATGAAGCCTATTATGTCTAATACCGAGCATTATTATTCGCCTACTCCTATTTCCACTGCGAAAAAATATCAACTGCACATACAAAATCTCCGAGGTCTTGATTTCACACTTACCACTGCTGCAGGGGTATTTTCTCCGAAAAAACTGGATCTTGGTACACGTCTTCTAATAGACAGTGCTATTTTTGAACCAAGCTGGGACATCCTTGACCTCGGCTGTGGATATGGTGTAATTGGGATTTCACTCGCTATTTTGTGCCCCGATTGTAATTTAACTTTAACTGACATTAATAAAAGAGCTATATTACTTACAAAAATGAATCTCGAGTCTTTAAAACTTTTAAATGTCCAAGTTTTCTGGGGAAATCTCTATGAGCCTTTGAAGGAAGAAGGAATGGAATTTAATACAATTATTTGCAACCCCCCCCAAGCAGCAGGGAAAGCCGTTTGTTCTCAAATTATTCGTGAAGCTCCCAACAATTTACTAGAGAATGGTCTTCTTCAGGTTGTTGGGCGTCAAAGAAAAGGGGGGAAATTCTATATGCAAGAAATGCAAGAAACCTTCGGAAATGGAGTGATAATCGCTCGTAAGAGCGGTTATTCAGTCTATATGGCCGAAAAGAGCAGCTAATAGCCTTAATATTTCTTAAACCCAACGTCTGTCGCTACTTCTCTGAAACAACGACGACAAATCATTAACCGATAAGAACGGATAACGGCTCTATGGGTACCACAACGTCGGCAACGTCTCGTCGCTACACCATATTTTTTTCTTTGAGAATCTGACATATTAGCCCCAGACCTCCACTACCGGTGGTGTATCTAACACTTTTACACTGAATTGCGACTGAATAAATGTTATACCTTCTTCTTTGGATATTAAATGCCTTCCTGGAATTTTTCTTCGTTGTTTATGGCGTCTTTTAACTCTATAGCCTGGTCTCTCAAGAACTACACTTACATCGAAGCCATGTGTACCAATCCGTGGATCATAACGTATTTCTGGTAGGTCTAAATGTTCTTTTAAGCCTACTGACATATTACCATATTCATCAAAGTTTTTTCGGTAGATGGTGTCTTCTCTAGCCCATAAAACTTTTTTCAAAAACTCTATAGCTTTTTCGCCTCGTAGTGTAACCTTTAAGCCCACGGGTTGATTTTTGGTAATCCCCCAACCTCTTTCTGTTTTTTTGGCTCTTGTTTCAATAGGTTTTTGATCAATAAGTCGTTGTGTAAGTGATTTTGCCGCTTCTAATTTTGGTCCAGCAGTACCTACACCGAAATTAACAACGACCTTTTGAATACGGGGTCGTCGCATTGGATTCTTGTCCCATTCTTTTAAATAATCTTTTTTTGTCACGAAGTAGCCTCCTCAGGGGCCTTTAACTGAAGTACTGGTTTATCTAGACCAATGGGAAAGACGTATTCCAAAGATGTTCTGGTCACTGTATCTTGATCCCTTATGGTTGCTAAGGACTTATGGCGGCCAATTCGTTTTTCAATGGATTCTAATGTTCCCATAAATCCCGTGTTGCTTCCACCCGTTATAAGCGTATAATTACCTTCCTCGCGAGGGATATGATCCACTACTTCTTGTTCGGGAACTTTAATATGTAGTGTATCGCCTACACGCCAATCAGGCGCTTTTTCTGGTGTTAAAACTATGGATCGTCCATCATGTAGGGTAAAATGCGCCTTTCCACCTTTTACAGTCCTACGGCCTGTAATGTGGCATAGCTTATTGTCTTTTTCTTCTTCATTGATAGGAAGCAAGCTTAATTTTCGCCTGCCTCCTTGCGCGACCATCCGATAATGTTCATTTGTTTCAGGAAAAGATAGGACATCCATCAGCCCTACTACAAATTTAGAATCTCTACGAACAACTCCATCAACCCAAACCGATCCCTCATGGATAATGGTTTTCGCTTCCTTTGCGGTTTTAGCGTATTGAAACATATCTCTTATGATAACCAGCAAGGGGATACTTTCTGTCGTGGGCTTGTTTGGTCTTGCCCGTATGACAAATTTGCCATGTTTTCGGGGGATCGCGTATACTTTTGGAGAGTTAACCCGCTTACGGTGTTTTTTATCACCTTTTCGACCCATTTTCATTCACTCATTCGTTTTCTTCGGATGAATCCCCTTCTAGCTCACTAATAATGTCTTCCTCTTCTTCTTCTGTAAGCTCTTCAACCTCTTCTTCAGGTTCAATGGGTTCCATTTCTTCTTCTTCGGGGAAATCTATCTCTTTTCCCGCTCTTCGTTGAATAATTCGTTTCCTATGAGAGTCTAACCGCGCTAATCGCACCAAGATCACATTTGATGGATCCACTGGGAAAAATGTATCGGATCCGTCTGCTTTTTCAAGAGAGATCCCGTCAACCAGAATTTTACCTTTTTTAATAGCGTTTACTTGTCCCTCTGTACCTTTGTGAGGACCAGTAATTAGACGTACTGTATCAAGACGACGAACAGCAAGGCGTTTAGCTCCATATTTTACTCTCAAATCATCGGAAAGACGGGCTTGAAGCTGATGCTGTTTTAAATGCAAGGGGACCTTTTTAGTCAAATATTATCCTTCCTCATACGATTATTGAAGCTTTTGATGCTATTCGGGGCCATCTTTCTGCAGCTTCCTTAGCTACCGGTCCTCGGATCTCTGTACCACGTGGGTCTCCCTCTGGAGATGTGAGAACAGCCGCGTTTTCAGGAAAACGGATCCAAGAGCCGTCTGCACGTCTATATGGTTTTTTCTGACGCACAATTATTGCTGGAACGATTTGCCGCCGTAATTTTGATGTTCCTTTGACTACAGAACAAATCACCATATCTCCCACCGTAGCTGTCGGATAACGGGTTAAACGGGTATGAAGACCTTTAACAGCAATAATGTTGAGAAGTCTTGCTCCTGAATTATCTGCACAGTTTACTATCGCTCCTGTAGGCAATCCTCGTGATGTCGCGCGGATAACTGCACCTACGACCTTTTTCTTCTTAGACATAGTTTTCTCGTCCTAATTATTACTCCTCAACTTTTTCAATAACCACAAAATGGACTGTTTTACTGAGTGGACGACACTCGCCAACTCGAACTCTATCTCCTTCTTTTACATTTAAGCATGGGGGGTTATGAGCCGCGAATTTTGTAAACTTTCTTTCATACCGTTTATATTTTTGGTTTCCAGCGAGAAAGCGGCGTTCTACGGTAACAGTATTTATCATTTTATCGGATACCACCGTTCCCTCGAATGCTCTTCCCCTTACCGATAAAGTTCCATGAAATGGGCATTTGCGATCCGTACAGGAACGACTAGGAGGTGGTGATCCGTAGATTGTCCTTAACTGAGACATGTTACTTGAAACTCCTTACTTGAAACTTTTATATTATTGTATGGTTGATCTCCTAAGATAATCATGAGTTTCTGATTGGTTTTGTTCTCATTACTGAGGAATTTAAGCACTATGCCGTCCTTTTTTGTTACTTTTTCTTTCTTGTGTATTTTTGAGTTTCTATAAATAAACGTAAAGCCGTCATTCTAAGACCTATAAAAAAAAATTAAAAAGTTCTTTCATCTAATGTAAGCATTTAATAATATAGAATCAATAACGGAGACGATTTGGGTGATTTTAGTAGAAATTAAGCCATTAGAATAATAAAGAAGGACGCAGTCTTCTTTTAAAATGGAATTATGAACTCTCCATCAAGCTGTCATAAACCAAACTTGAAGTAAAGCTCTATCAATGCCTGTTTGCTCCCGCTTTTTGAGACTTTTTTACCATTTTCGTTTAATTTTTTTCTTTATTCGATCTGCTGGGCGTCCTATCAAACGTTTTCCGTTGATGATGAGACGATTTCCTTCATATTCCATTTTTAGCTTTATCTGCGCCTTTGGTAAGCATACATCTTTTTTTTTGGTGCGTATTCTAATCATTTGTTTTGTTTCGTCAATTATTTCGCCAACGAACTCTTTTTCCAGATATTGAGCGCAAATTTCTCTTCCTATCAACTCATCTTTAATGACTGCTTCAAGTTTTCTTTTGGAGAGGTTCATATAATCATCTTATTTCTTTTCGCTTTCTGGACATCTGTTATTTAGTATAATTTCGATACATTCTGTTACTGCAGGAATTTCCAGCTATAAAGTACTCGTTACTAGTGAATTTAAGCACTTTGCCGTCCTTTTTTGTTTCTTTTTCTTTCCAATCGGTCTTTATGTTTTTCTTTTTCTATTTACGTAAGAAGGTCTTTCTAAAGTCTATAAAAAGTAGATGATAGCTCTTTTACCAAAATATTGCTTAAAAAACGCAGAATAAAGAACTAAATAATAAATGCGCACGAGTCGCTTAGATAGTATGTATTTCTCTTTGCACTTTTGAGATAATTATTCTCTCTCTATTCCAAGCGTCTCTTCATGTTCAATGGTCAGAATTCGCGCGATTGTCTCTTTAATTTCACGAATCCGTCCTGGTGATTCAACAGAGCCACCTGTAGCAATTTTGGCGCGATGACTCATTAATTCAGTTCTAAGCGCATCAAGGCGTTTTTGTCGTTCCTTAGAATCCATTTTTCGAATTTCTCGTGGTCTGAGGATAGCCATCTTGATATTCACCTAATTCAAAGTCTATTGAGTATAAGTTATTCTTCCTCTTCGCTAGCTATATCATCTAAAGAATCTTCGGCACCTTCTTCCGGTTCTTCATCCGGGCTTTCTTCGGCACCTTCTTCCGGTTTCTCAGCCGGGCTTTCTTCGGCACCTTCTTCTGGTTCTTCATCTGGAGCATCTTCCAGCGCTTCTTCCAGATCCTCATCCAAATCTTCGAGTTCTTCTAGGTCTGTATCTTCTTCAAGAAGTTCTTCTTCCTCAGTAACCTCTTCAATCTCTTCATCAGGGAAAGGTGTGGGGTAAAATGTGGCTTCATCGGGAAGAATTGCATCTGGTTTCATAATTTTGACATGAACCCCAATTACTCCTTGTTTAAGGGCTGTACTTTCTACAGAAACGTCAACGAATTCATAGGCTGGTTCCCCGCATTTTGCTACGAATCCCTCTCTAAAGGCCTCGCTTCTGGCTCGTTGAGATGTTAGTTTTCCTTTAACAATAATTTCGCATCCCCTGGCCCCATTAGCCATTATTCTTCGAAGAAGGCTGTATCCTGCTCTTCTAAAATGAAATCCTCTTTGAATCTGACCAATAAGACGGTTCGCCATTACTTTCGCATTGAGTTCTGGATCAGAGACGATACGAACCTCAAGTTGTGGACTTTCTAATCCAAAGAGATGTTCTAAGTCTTCGGTCAACCTCCGGATGTTACGGCCCCTTTTCCCTATCACCATACCTAAACGGACGGCGTGAATTATAATTCGGTGCCCCATGGGCGTTTTATGAATTTCTATATTAGCATATCCTGCTTTATCAAGTTGACCACGTAAATATTCATCAATTTGCATGAATTGAATGCCTTGGTCAACAAAGAAATGAGTTGAAGCCAAGTTCAGTCCTCCTGAAGTACAATTTCAATGTGTGTTAATGTCATAATTTTAGGTGAGCTTCGCCCCATTGCCCGAGGAAAGATCCTTTTCAGCTTGGTTCCTCGATGAATACATGCATGTATCACTCTTAGTCGTGATGTATCAAGACCTTTGAAGATAGCATTGTTCTCGGCGTTCTCTAACACTTCTAAAACTCTAGTAGCGGATTTCACGGGATAACGGCCCGCATCCCATCCTACTAGATCGCTTCGATGCCCCACCTTCTTTCTATGACGGCGAAAAGGCACTGATCGCTTCTTTTCTTGTACATCTTTTAAATAATCTTGTGCAGCTTCCAGTGTCATTCCTTTGATCGTGTGACAAACCTCACGAGTTGTCTTTGGTGATACTCTAATGTTTCTTCCACTCGCAATGGCTGTCCTATCTGGATCCAGTCCAAAAACAGAATATCTATAATGGGGCATTGTTTCAAGTTCCTTTCTTACTAAATCGAAGTCTTTACGGACTTTTTGAGATTTCTTTTTTTCTCTTTTCTCTTTCCCTTTTTATCACATACGATAAGAAATTTACATAAAAACAAAAATTTTGTAAAAAATTCGCTTCTGAAGTCCATATTTTCATTTTCATAGCCCAAAAGCTGAGAATTCCTATTTAGGTATTTCTTTAAACCAATAAGGAACTATTAATACCGGATCTTAGCATAATTTATCTAAAAAAATAGATTTAAGAAGACGATCAAACTGCCGTTAGATATCTTAAATTTATCATTACGCGATAAATAAAATAGTTTGAAGGTAAATTTATGGCTGCACGACGCGTATTTAAGTATCGAAACTATACAATCGATGAATTACAACAACTGAGTATGGATGAGTTTATCAATCTTCTTCCCTCACGACAACGACGTTCATTGCGAAGAGGAATGCCTCAAAGTCATATTGGATTACTCGAGAAGATGTCAAAACAAATAACCGATAAGAGAAAGAAACCAATCCGTACTCATTGTCGGGATTTTATCATTCTTCCTTCGTGTATAGGGTCTGTTGTGAACGTTCATAATGGCAAGGAATTTCTCCGTGTCAACATTCGCCCCGAAATGGTCGGACATTACTTAGGTGAATTCGCTCCTACATGCAAAGCTGTTCGTCATTCTGCCCCTGGTATTGGTGCTACTAAATCTTCTCAATATGTACCTTTGAAGTAGTGATCACTCTAACGTTCCGCTGGTCTTTCGATATCATTTTTCTCACCAGATAAAGCTGTATAAAACTCTCTCAATAAGGGAAATTGTTTCTTCCTACCTTTGTATGCAAAAGGGTTCTCCTATGTCATTTTGAGAGATAATTATGTATTTTGGAAATATATTAGAAAAATTATTGTTGGGAATAGTTGTTGTTAGATGTATATCCTTATGAATGAATGGATGGAACGATTTAGCTGCTGAAATGGACATTTTCTTTTCTTTAAAGGGTTTATGCGTCTTTCTACCAAAGGAATTATGAAATTCTTGATTCTTGATCCTTCTCACAATTCTTTATTTACTCTACTAAATAAAAGAATCTCCGATGCCCATTCTATCAACTCCCCCTTCTCCAAATCTCATCTCGGAACTCATTGATTATTGGGATAAAAGAACTAAAAATGGTCAAATACAGCCTATACTTGAAAGAATTTCCCATGATATCCGAGAATTATTCCATCAACAACCCTTACTGATGCTCCGTGAAGATTTAATTAAGCAGGTCTTTGATCAGAAAATTTCTTCTGACCAGCGAAAAAAGCTAGGGTCTTTTTATTCTCCTTCTGAACTCTGTTCCTTAATTATTGATTTAACGGTTAAGGATCCTACAGATCTCGTTCTCGATCCTTCTGTAGGTGGAGGTGCGTTTTTAATTCCAGCATATCGTAAAATAAGAGATTTACGGCGAGAGCAGGGTTTGAGTTATGATCATCAAACAATTTTATCACAACTAAATGGAGTTGATGTCAGTCCTTTCTCAATTTATCTTACAATCATCAATCTTGTATTACAGGACCTAGACGCCGAAACACATCCCCTAAATCTAGAAATTGCTGATTTTTTAGAAATAAAATCGAATAAATCGCGATATGACGTGATTATTGGCAATCCACCTTATATTCGTCATGAAAAAATCTCTAATAAGAATCATGTGCGAAACCATCTCAATTTTCTTCCCCCAACTGAAACTAACAATTGGCCTCATCTTATAGATAAAAAATCGGATCTCTTCGTCTACTTTTTTACTCATGCAGTAAATTTCTTAGCATTAGGAAACGATATTCGTCCCCCTGGAAGACTTACTTTCATTACTTCAGAGAGATGGCTCGATGCAAGCTATGGTACAGGCCTGCAGCGATTTTTACTATCGCATTTTCGTATTTTGGGTATAATTTCCTTTGATAAACAGGTATTCAAGGATGCTCTAATTGATACCTGTATAACTGTACTTGAACGAGCAACCACCCCTCTCATACGAGAATCCAATACAACGAAATTCATTCAGATAAAAAAACCGCTAAATACAAAAGATATAGTCTCACTCCTTTATACTCCTTTAAAGCCTGAGAGTAGAAAGGAAACAGATTACTTCAACATTGTGACTAAGTCTCAACATAGTTTATATAAGGCTAAAAAATGGCGCATCTTTCTACATGCTCCTAGTCTTTATTTCGATCTTTTTGACTCTCCTCTTCTTGTCTCCCTCGGATCTATAGCTAAAATTCAACGTGGAATTACCTCTGGTGCTAATGGTTTCTTCTACAAAAGGAAACAGGAGCTTGAAACTCTTAATTTAGATTTAAACTATTTTTGTCCTCTAGTCAAAGCCATTGGCCAACAAGACTATCTTTCCTTCTATCCTCGCGATACTACTTGGTATGTTCTGGATCTCCACCGACTTATTGCTCCCATCAAAAAGGAATGGAGTAAAGAATCGGAGCAAATGCGTAACTCTACAAAATTAGAAGATTATGTTAAAACAGAACTTCTTGAACAAGGTCATGACAACCTTCTCAAGTACATATCATGGGGTGAATCAAAAGCTTTCCATACTCGAACAACATGCCAAAGTCGTCAAGTGTGGTTCGATTTAGGTGAATTAGATTCCAGCAGCCTTGCATTTCCCAAAGAATATTGGGCTAAGTTTTTATGCCCAATAACCGATAAACAACTTGCTTTTGATAATCGAGTCTACCTTATCCATCCCAAAGATCAATCTTCTGAGTTCTGTGAGACTCTAGCAGGGATTCTGAATTCTGATCTAACAGCTATGTTTTATGAACTTCAAGGACGAATATATGCAGGTGAAGGGTTGAATAGGAGCTGTATGACTGTCTATGAAGCTAAACAACTTAAAGTGATAAACCCATTAAAATTGGCGAATTCTCAAAAACAAAAGATACGAATCGCCTTTCTCGCTATTATAGAAAAAGAACGCTCATTAATACCCCCTAAGAGTGATGGGGCATTTTTCGAGATTAAGTCTAATACACAAAAGCAGATCAACTCGCAAAAAGAATTGCTTCTTTTACGTCATCAATTAAATAAGGCTGTGTTAGCCGCATTGGGGATAGAAAAAAGGATAGATGAACTTGAAGGATCAATTCGCCATTTATTAAATCTTAGACGAAAGGCAGGTGCTAAAAATAAACAAATGCTAATTTGGGATGAACACTAACATGCTAAATAATTTCGTGAGGATCGAAATGACGTTTTTTGACCAAACTAGTCGATGAAAGTAACCCAACGCCTAATTCAGCAATTAAATATTGAAAACTGATAATTAAAGGTGAACCAAGGATACAACAATTAATATATCTGTAAAAATCTGAGGCAAGAATCACTCCCATTTAAACAATGGTGACATTAAAACCTGCTCAATTTGGAGAAACCAAAGAATGCCCTTGCTTGATCCCCTTGCTGATGCGTTATCTTCTATAATGAACGCAGAACGCCTAGGAAAGAAGAATGTAGTAATTAAGCCCGCAAGCAAGCTTATTGCCAATGTATTGAGAGCAATTCAGACTTATGGAGCTATTGGTGAGTTTGAATTTATCGATGATGGACGTGCAGGATTAATTTCTGTTCAACTTCTTGGAAGAATCACTAAAATAGGTGTAATTAAACCCCGCTTCCCTGTTAAGGTAAAAGAGTTTGAAGACTGGGAAAAACGTTATTTACCAGCCCGAAGTTTTGGTACTCTTGTTGTGTCTACAGCTGAGGGTGTTTTACTTCACACGGAAGCAGCAAAAAGGAATCTTGGAGGAAGATTACTCGCCTTCGCATACTAAATTCAAAACAATGGAGAATTAAATCATGCCAAAGGCTGCTTATGCTGAAAGAATCCTAGAGATTCCAGAAAATGTTACTATTACCGCAGAAAAAGGCCTAGTTACAGTTAAGGGTCTTAAAGTAACTTTAACACGCGATTTTTCAGAAAGTGGTATATATATCACTGTTGACGAAGACAAAGTGATGGTAAGTGCTACTTTTCCACGCAAATGGGAGTATGCAATGGTGGGGACTATCCATTCACATATTCGTAATATGATTAAAGGCGTCACAGAAGGCTTTGAATATACACTAGAAATCGTGAGCACACACTTTCCTGCAACTGTTGAAGTGAAAGGAAAACAAATTCATGTTAAAAATCTCTACGGAGAACGTGCTCCGCGAGTGGTTCAGATTGTGGGTGACCAAACGAAAGTTCGGTCTAGAGGTGAACAAGTAATCGTTAGTGGACCGAATATTGAAGATGTAGGTCAAACTGCAGCCAGTATCGAGCAAATATGCCGGTTACGTGGTAAACGTCGTAAAGATCCCACTATCTTCCTGGATGGCGTCTATGTTTCAGAAAAGAAATGAATAGTTCTTATCCCATGATTTTTCGTTTCTTCTCTCTATATTAATCCTTTTTTTAATTCTTTTAGCCATTTAGTTGATCTCTTACTGTTGTTTCTAAAAAAATAGAGTCCATATGCTTTAGTTAATGTTTCTAAGGCGTAAGATCAGTTTTATTTTTATGAAAGTTAGTGAAAAATTTTTCAGTTTCCTATTTTGCTTAAACATCTAAGTTCAGATCTCCTTTTATGAATAAGGAATCCCTTTATCTTACATCTCTCCATAGTATTGCTTTCTATGAGAAATTTGAGGCAAGAAGAATAATGAATGTCCGTCAAGACTTTCCCGTTCTGAATGAAACCCGTAATGGGAAACCCATTGTCTATTTTGATAGTACTTGTGTCTCCTTAAAGCCCAAACCCGTTATTGACGCTATTAATGCATATTATACTAACTATACTGCCTGTGGTGGTCGTTCTTTCCATAAATTTGGAATGGAAACCACAGAAATATATGACAAGTCACGTTCTCTCGTCGCAAACTTCATTGGGGCACCCACTGCGAATTCATGCAGCTTTGTTCGGAATACTACTGAAGCTATGAATATTATCGCGCAGGGATTAAAATGGAAGAACTCAGACGTTATTGTTTCAGAAGATGTCGCTCATAATTCTAATTTAGTACCTTGGATGCGATTGGCGTCTGAAGGAAAAATAACTCATAAACTAGTACGAACTAGCTTTGATGGGAAAATAACTGCGGAACATCTAGAAGAGTTTATGACTCGCGATGTTAAATTGGTTAGTTTAGGGCATACTTCTAATTTAACTGGTTATACAGTTCCTGCTAAAGAAATTATCAAACTAGCTCATGATTATGGCGCTTTTGTCCTTCTTGACGCTGCACAAAGCGTCCCTCATTTGCCTATCGATGTGAAAGATCTGGACGTCGATTTTCTAGCATTTTCCGCACACAAAATGTGCGGACCATCAGGGATGGGCGTCTTATATATTAAACCCGGGTTAGAGAATGAAGTAGAACTTTTAATTTCCGGCGGAGATACTGTTGCCGATGTGACAGAAGAAGGTCCCAAATATGCCCATGCGCCGGAGCGTTACGAGGCCGGATTGCAGAACTATGCAGGTATCGCTGGAACAGGTGCTGCGTCGGAATATTTATCTCAGGCTGGAATGGATAATGTCCAAGCTCATGAGCTTGAGTTAATCAGAAAATTGGTTAAAGGTCTAATTGACTTAAATTTGCCTGGTTTCAAATTAACAGGTCCTCCTTACCCTGAAGAAAGAGCGGGGCTCGCAGCTTTTGCTGTGTCGGAAATTGAACCTGAAATGGTAGCAATGATGCTCGATGAAAATGCTAACATCTTTGTGCGAGTAGGTCATCATTGTTGTCATCTTTGGCATCATCGTTTTCATCTCCCCGCTACAATACGACCTTCCATCTATATTTACAACACTTCTGAGGAAGTTCAGCTATTTCTTGACACATTAGAAGATATTTTTGCACAATTTAGATAGTAATGAGATGAAGGGGCAACTTTCAAAACTCTAAGATAATCATAAGAATAGTAACAGAATTATGTTAAATGATCCTAACAAGAATTAACAATTTTCTTGAAATCAATTTGAAACAGAGGAATATGTTTTGGGACGAAAAAAACGTCGAAAAGTTCGAACTCGACCGAAACCTACATTACCGACCATATTTGAATGTCCAGAATGTTCAGAGGTTGCAGTTCGCATTGAGATTAAAGAATTAGGCAGCATGCGTATGGCAGAAGTGAGTTGTGGCAATTGCCGTCTTAGTAGGGAACTTCATCATGTAAAGAAGATAGAAGAAGCCGTAGATGTATACGGAAACTTTTTAGATATGTTCTATAGCGAAGAAAGCGAATAATTTGAGGTAATATCCTAGGTACCGACTATATAAAGACAATTAACGTCGCTTTCGCTTTTTCGGTTTTCTCACTTTTCGTTTTTCCCGTTTTACGGGCTTTTCTTTAGGTTTCTCTGGTCTTTCTATAATTTCCTCTATTGGCTTAATTTCTTCATTCCTTCCTATCACAAGAAATATTGTTCCTCCGATGAATGCTAACCCACCTGTGCCAAGCATGACCCCGTAAAGAATTGTCGTTTCAACAGCCGGTGAGTGTTCAACCCACTCGGAGAGTGGAAAGATACCTGCTAGCCAAAGAACCGTATTTATCCAAAGTTGTGCATTATCCAAAGCTTCAAACCATGATGTAGTGACTGTCTCATTATCTATGGTATAAGTTGTCTCTATATCACTGAACATTAGCGTAGAACCGCAGGAAACGATTCGTCCTACTTCCCGATAGATTGTATATCCAAAAATAGCGGGATCTTCTGCTTCATCATGAGACATCTCATTGACATCTATAGCGTTACTTGCTCTTCCTGCAGAGATTAAAGGCTCTTGTAGGTACCGAATTGTTTGTGAACTTGCGAGAACTTCATTTACTGGATTGGTTTGATTCCCTAAAATAAAATGCTTAGTTGAATTTAATTCATACAATACTTGATCTTTTTCCTCTATAACATCAAATTCATTTATCACTAAATCAGGTTCTCCGTCCTCTTCCCAGAATGCAGTTGGTGGCGTAAGTCCAATACCTTCATCATCAAGCACTCTATTAAAAGCCTTCGGATTCCCATTTGTCTCATTCCCTTCACTAAGAGGATTGGACAAGAAAAATAATCCTTTACCACGAGAAAGATACTTTTCAATACCGGAAATTTCATATACTCCATTTTCTTCTTTGAATTTCGCATCTTTGCCAGGATTGGTGCATATAAGCACATCAACGCCTGATAAAAGATTCTCAGTCAATGGCTCATTGGTAAATCTGACAGTAACATTAGCAAGTTCATTCAATGCAGAAATTGCCATATTAAAATTTCCATTTGTGGAATTAAAATATTGATCATGGCCAAAATCAAACATAACAATAAGCGGAGGATGGGATTCATCATAAACTATTGGAGATGCCTCTATAGTAGAAAAATTACTGATTAATAGGATTAACACGAAAGAAAATACTGCTAGTTGCTGAGTTTTCGGCATAGAAATCCACATTACAGCCCAAAAGTTTTCAGTATTAAAATGCACTGAAGGATTGTTGGGACTCCTCTATCGCGGGTTTTAATTATTATCGCTGATTTCGCCAAAATTCTCGCTTTTTCTAATTTTCAACTTTCTTTAAAACCTCAACCGCCAGAGTTTCAAACGCTTCCTCGACATTTTCTCCTGTTTTGGCACTAGTCCGAAAATTCGCTAGACTCTTTACCTCAGAACCCCAGGTTTTTTCCTCTTCTTCCGAAATCACCACCAATTCTGTTAAATCGGTTTTATTACCCAGAATAATGAATGGAATCCGTCTAGGTACATTATTTTTCAATTCTTGTAACCAACGCTGTAGATCATTAAAGGTACTGGGTCTTGTTGTGTCGTAAACTAGTATTGCACCGCGAGCACCCGAAAAATATCTCCCGCGAAGGGAAATGAACGAGTCTTGCCCTCCCATATCCCATAACTGCAGTCTAACGGTCATTCCGTGTACTTCTACTTCTTTGAGACTAATATCCAGTCCCATAGTTGCCTTATAACTCCCAGAAAAGGTTTTGTTTACAAATTGCTGGATTAGTGCTGTTTTACCGACTGCAGTATCCCCGAGCATTATTATTTTTGTCAGATAAATACGTTTAGTTCTATCTACCACGCTGTCATCACCAAGTATGTTTTGTTGATCATTCCAAGCAAGGGGTATTATTTTTAGCTTTTGGGAGTAATTTATTGCATTTTCTTGGGTTATTATTTCACTAAGATATGACTACTAAGGAAATCACAAGAAAAGAAGGCAATAATTTTGTAGAACTTTCTCTTTAAAATATCTTTTTTGATTTTTCCTTCGTTTATATTTTTGGAATTATGAGGAGTAAACCAAAATAAAACGGTATAATGGTATAATAATTCATGTATTAATCGATATTCTTGATAAGAATAACTTACTAAGCTGATGAATAAAATAAAGGCCTGAATAGCCTAGATAAACAATTGTTATCATTTATTTTTTCACTATAGAATATTTATTCTCTCCATAGTATGTAATAAGGATGTTTTCGTGGATTCAGTATATTGTTGACCTTACAAAGAAGGTTTAAATTTGTGACAAAAAAAAAAAGTTAAGATGAAGCGTTAAGATCAGGCACTCACAATTCCCACTTTCACATGGATTTCACACGTTTCATAACCAATAACCTTTGAGGCCGCAAAATGGCAATAGATATAGAAACTGATGAACTCATTGATGGGGTCATTATTACTGTCTTTGAGGATTTTGGCCCATCGGTAAGATTCAATGAATCTCCCTTGGATGAAGGCCAAGCGTTAAATTTAGCTGTGAAGGGAATGACTGCATTAGGTGATTCTCCGGAAAAAGAAATTTTCGGTCCTTTTCCCATTCCTGAGCTACCTGATCTGCGGGCCTTAGCGTTCGTACTTAATGTATCATCGGCGGAATCAGAAGACGAACGAATTCTTGAATACGGCCGGTCAGCGGTTGTTTGGCTTATTTTTGCAGCTTCCAAGAAAAGACATATTCTTCACGCTTCGGGTCTCCTCCAACCTTATCTCACGCTACTTTTAAGCCGTTTAAAAACGGAAGAAGACATGTCCGAGAGTGCCATGCAATTTGTGAATGAAAAACTTACAAATATTACTGCAACATCCAAAACCAAAGTTTATGGACTCGATAATCAAAACGAGCTTATCGAATTTGTCGATGATTCGCTTGTTCCCGCCTCAAAAGTGCTAATGATCGCAGATTTGCATAAAAATCAATTAATAATACTCTTTACATCACCCCACCCAACTCCGCGGTTTAAACGACATATTCACCTACAAGCTTCGGAATTGAATACTGAAAAATGGAAAAATAAACTTACTATTCGTGCTGTAGATGAAAGTGACGAAATGAACAGAATTCTGATCCATTACAAACTTGATCAGCTTGTTGATCTCGGATAAGCACATTCGTAGAAGTTAAAGAATCTACCTGCATTCTTTAATTTATATACTGATCAATGCAGTTTTCCTGCAAAGGAAGTAATCACTGCTATACATCTTTCATCACCTGTTCTTCCAATGAGGATGGGTTGGGTTTCTTATTTGATAGCTGGTTGTTCGATTAGGGACTAATTTCGGTGTAAATTCTAATAAAGTAGTTCATTTATACCGCCGATGGTTTCCAGGGGTAAGCTGGATTAAACTTCTTGCCTTGCTCCCCGCGGCGTAATGTACTGGTGAATCCCCCCGAAGACAAGCGGCTTTTCCAATGCCGACATACATAACTTTAATACGCGTCTGTAGTTACTAAGGCTTTTTATCGGCGTCATTTATGAGCGTGATAGGTCTTTATAGGGTTTTCAGTTTGAAAAAGTACAGTCGGTTATACATATAGGGAGCGATCTGCCGATGGTTTTATTCCAGCTTCATCTTGTTGACTGATTGCTTGTGTCTTACGTGCAAACTCATCAAGAAGTGTTTGAAGACGCGCTGCTTCTTCCTGCAGCGGTGAGATATTAATTTCGTACCCTTTCAGTCTATTTAATTCTTCTATAAGCCGAATTGCGCCGATAGGATCGGGACGTTCGGGGGTTGATTCAACAAACAGCGCATAGCCATCGATACCTTCATTGATAATTGCTTCATTCAAAATAGCTCCAACAAAATCAGAAATATATCCCTGCTTTAAAACTGGCAGCTCAAATTTCTCCAACCGTTCCTTTAGATCTGGCTCGGCAACTATATACACTGTCGGTTTTGGTGGACGGGTTTCTGCGGGAAAACCCCCTAAACAAATGACTTCTGTAATTTTATGACTTTCTTGCGCCCAATCAAGGGCAGCTTTTGCCAGATAGTAGTATCCTGCGGTTGGAACTGGTGCTTCGCCGATGAGTACCGCTAATTTTGTCTTTCCGCACCCATGGATTCGGTACGGATAAGCTAGGATACCATCAAAAAAGACAGCGGTGGGTGGAATTAAAGAACTGCGAATATATCCCATGGTCTTCATTTCTAACTGTTGGATGATATGTTTGGCAGCAATTGTCCCCGCTAGGCCTGGATTTGGAAATCCGACAATTAGAGTGTTAGTTTCAATACTCTCATCAATACATTGAAGAACAGCGGTTGGTACGACCATTCCAGTCACATTACCTATTCCTTCACTCATATGAAGTGTCTCCTACCTTCTCAGCGCGCTTATTCAAAAGAAAGTTCTTTTCTGCTCTTAAGTTTCTGAGACCATTTTAAGAGGATTTCTATTAAAATTTGAGGTGACTTGTGAAGTTCATTTTGAAAACCGGTAATTCGGCCTTCCTTCATACTTCTTTCTCGTTTCCATTTTTAAATTGCTAAAATACTTGAAAAGTTAAAATGGCGGACGCAGGGGGATTCGAACCCTCGACCAATGGGTATCTTTTTTCCTGGGATCTTTGAACAACCCCTAGGGCATCAGGGACTGTGTGGAAATTAAAAGCCCATCGCTCTACTTTGCCGATTAGGTAATCACTGGCTGAGCTATGCGTCCTCGACTTTGAAATATCTGAATTAGCTAGATAGGATTCATCTTTAAAAATCAAATTATTCTACTCGAAAAAGAAACCTTCTCAAGATAAGAAAATCCTTTTATGAAGGAAGAGAGTGAAACCTCTTACACCGCTGTTTTCCATGCCCCGATGGTGTAGTTCGGTCTAACGAGATTGTAACCAATCTCCGTGCCGAGAGCATTGATGGCTGTCACCCATCCGACCCGGGTTCAAAGCAGAAGCTCAAGAAGAGTTTGTGGGAAAGTCCCGGTCGGGGCGCCATTTTACTTTTCAGAAATAATCCTTAATATTACTGTGTTTGTTGTTTTGTTTATAATACACATTAAAATCGGTTTTAATTCTGAAAAGTCTATCTTTTCTATAGATAAAGATAGCTGTTAGTACAGAGGAAGTGTAGAGCGAATTAAAGCGCCCTAAATACTTTATATATTGTTAAATGTTATTAAAAGAATAAAAAAAAGGTGCCGGGGGCGGGTTTCGAACCCGCGACCTTCGGATAACCCATCTAGCCCCATTGGGTATATGCGTCATGCATATTGATTATGAGTTCGGCTTATAGCCCATTATTGAGCCTAAGTGTCCGACGCTCTACCAGGCTAAGCCACCCCGGCTTAATATTGCATTGTAGGGGGACAATAAAGCTATTTCGGAAATAGTTTCTAATTCTTTCTAATTTTTATACTATATATGCTTCCAATTATAAGCCTCAAATACAGAGCATTGCTGGTATCAAATTTTAATTTCCAATTTATTATTTTCAAAGAGCTTAAATTAATCGCTATAGTGATAATTTGCGGATGAAATTTGTATGAATACAAAAACAAATAAAAAACAGCTTAAATTATCTATTAAAGAGAATGGAGAAATTAAAGTATCAAAAAAAGCTGATCACTCAAAAGATATTACTAATCAACTATTAGCTTATAATTACAATCCTTCTTTTCAAAGAGAATCAATTCTCTTTAGGAACTCTGTCCCAAAAATACCTTCAACAACTCATGGTGCATTTGCAATATACAAGTATCCAGCAAAATTCATACCCCAAGTAATAGCGTACCCATTAAAGAAGTATGGAAAGCCTAATTTTCGAATATTTGATCCATTTGCAGGATATGGCACAGTCGGTGTTGTATCAAGGATCTATGGTTATGATTATGAATTATGGGATCTTAATCCACTCACGGAAGTAATTCATAATACAATCTTAATCGAAAATCCCTCATTAAATCTAGCCAATTTAATGAAAGAAATAAGAAAATCAAATGAAGAATTTATTCCTAAATGGTCAAGAGTGGAGTATTGGTTTCCTGAAGAATTCTTAAATGAATTAAGTAAAACATGGGGTTATGTGCATTCACTGCCTGCAGAGCTTAAAAATCTCTTATTTATCCCTATGATCAAAGTTTCTCGTTTTTTTTCATGGGCAGATGAAAAAACCCACAAGTTATACAAATCCAAATATGCGAAGAAGAAAGTAAAAGAATTGTTGGGAAGTGATTGGAAAACTAAATATTATAAAATGATTGAGAAAGAAATAAAGCTATTATTAAATAGATTATTGGATTATAAGCAGTTAAATCCACTATCTGTAAATTTTAAGTTAAAAATAGGGGTTGATACCCTAGAAACCAAATTGGAAGAAGAAGCTAATATTCTCATCTCATCTCCCCCATATTTACAAGCACAAGAGTATATCAGATCTACTAAATTAGCATTATATTGGTTAAATTATGATGATAATTATGTTAAATCACTAGGAAGAAAGGAAATACCATACAGAGCTGTAAATGAAATAGATATTCATTCAGATTTGTATTACAGTTGTAGAGAAAAGATAGAAGATAAAAAACTGAGAATTTTATATGATAGATATTTCCATGCTGTCATACAAATTTATTCTGATGTCGGAGAAAATATAAGTGATTATCTATGTATTTTTATTGGCCCTGCGGCAATTAGGACTATTCCAATTCCTATAGATGATATCATTATTGAACATCTACAGGAATTAGGTTGGAAACATGAAATTACTTATATAGATCAAATAGTCAATCGAGTAATGTTTAAAGCAAAATTTAATCCTGCTACCGGCTTAAAAGATAAGAGAATTAAAACAGAGCATTTGGCAGTATTAAAAAGGAAGTAGATTAGCTCTTTTATGATCTTATTCTTAATATCTTAGAATTTAAGAGTTTTTTAATAATCCAACTTCTTTAAGAAGCTCACCCATTTTTCTTTCGAATTAAAAGCCCGCTCACGGGTACCATGTGTTATTCCTCATTGATTTCCTCTAAAATTTCATCATTTCTCCTTCATCTGATTTTTATCACTATTTTATAATAATCCTTATTGCTTATTGAAATTCTTTTAAACCTTCAATATTTTTCTAGGTGAAAATGGTTGAGTTTGGATGTTATTAACATCTGTACGGTTTCAAATTGAAAACACAGTTGCAACTGACTTTCTCAAACATAATCAACTATTGAGCAATCTTCCTTAAGCTAAGTTAAATTTAAATACTGAAAAGGGAGATGTCCTGCCTACTCACTTGACTGGTTGTTTGCAATATGTGTCTATAAAGTTGTAGAAAAAAGCCTACGTTTCATTTTAGAAAAAACGGCAACTCCCAGTAAATTCTATTATGTTCTTCTCTAACGATTTCTTTTTTCTTAAGAGTATTAAAAGAACAGTAGGTTTAGATCTAAACACCAAATAAATTAGTAATTCATACAAATGCACTATAATAGCACATTATCTTAGTGAACACTTTAAATGAACAATTTCATTGGAATAATGTCTTAAATTAATATAAATGCGATATTAAAATAAAATCAATCTAAAACAATGGCTTATACGGACGTAATATTTTGAAAGGTGATTTACCGTTGAATAATACTTCAGAAACCATAGAACATGTTATAAAGAAATCTAACATAGTTCTTCAGGTGCTAGACTCTCGACTATTAAGAGAAACTTTAAATACGGACATAGAACAGCAAATTCGAAATTCTAAGAAGAAAATGCTATATATTGTTAACAAATGTGACCTTGTTGAAGAAAATACGCTTAAAATGGAAATTCAAAGACTAGGAATAACTCCTTATGTTATTGTTTCAGCAACAAAAGGCTATGGGTTCGCCAAATTAAGGGAACGAATTAAAATCCTAGCAAAAAGCTTAGGCCATTCACAAATAAACGTCGGTGTTGTGGGATACGCAAATGTTGGGAAATCTTCTATTATCAACCGTTTAAAAAGAAAAATTGTTGCAAAGGTTTCTCCTCGCGCGGGCTATACTCGAGGATTGCATAGGATTCGTCTTTCTAGAGGAATTACTCTCATTGATACTCCTGGTGATCTAGGGTCTCGGGAAATAGATCAATCATCGAAAGCGAAGATCGGGATAATCGCTATAGATAAGATAAAAGATCCGGATGTTGCAGCTGCTGATTTAATCGATTCGCTAAACGGACGGATTGAAGCCCATTTCGATCTTGATAAGGGATTCTATGCCCATTCTTTTGAAGTACTTGAAGCATTAGCCTTAAAATTCCATATGTTGAAAAAAGGAGGGAAATTAGATATTGATCGGGTTTCTCGGATGATTATAAGGCAATGGCAATCGGGTAAGATTAAATAAGCTCAATGATTGACAATTATTCTCACTGCATTTTGGACATGAAAAAAGTCAATATTTCACAAATATACTAACCTTTCTGAAAATGAAGGGAAATCCTTTCCATTCTTGGCCCTTTGTTTCTCTTTGGGAACCATTACGCAGAATTATTTCTTTAATTTGTACAAAACGGAATTCATGACCATTAGTAAAAAGAAGTCTGATTTATAGTTATTTTATGAAATATTGAAGTCAAATACCTTATGTAATATAATTTTCTAAATAGTGTGATGATTTATTCATTTAGCAAAGCTTTGTTGCCGAAATATAGCGCCCCTTTCCTTTAAAAGTTAGCTTGGAGATACCAAGAAATCTTTAGGCGTTCTATAGGTTTCCATTCCTATAGATCTTTAATAACAGGTGAGATATTATCCCGATATTATTCGGATAAAACTTACCCTTATGTCTCGAAAGGAAATAGAGGTATTGTATCTGGAAGTTGAACATATAATGACTAAGGTAGAGAATTCATCCTCGGAGTCTCTTGATGACCTTTTTGATGAGTTTCTGAGTGCCCCCCCGATTTTTAGAAACCGTGAAGTCCTTCGTCCTACTTACGTTCCTGAACGTTTACCCCATCGGACCCCTCAAGTTCGCGCATTGGGGGCTCCGCTTGCCAGCGCTCTTCGTGCTGCCACCCCGAGTAATCTATTTTTATATGGGAAAACCGGTACTGGGAAAACTGTAGTTGTCCTCAATGTTCTAAACACTCTCCAATCCAAAAGTGAGGACTGTGGTTTCCCTATGAGATCAGCTTATACGAATTGTCGAATTGTGGATACTAACTATCGTGTACTGGCCCATCTTTGTGGTGCACTAGATGTACAAATCCCTTTTACAGGGCTTCCTACTGATGAGGTATATTCACGTTTCTGTAATGCCCTAGATAGAGTAGGCGGATTATTTATTATTGTTTTAGATGAAGTCGATGCACTTGTTAAGAAAAGCGGGGATGAAACACTGTACAATCTTACGAGGATCAATACAGAACTTAAATCCGCCCGAGTTAGTCTTATAGGGATCTCCAATGATTTAAAATTCAAGGAACATTTGAATGCCCGTGTCCTGTCCTGCCTTTCCGAGGAAGAGATTGTGTTCCCACCATATCGGGCAGAAGAATTACACGACATCCTGCGGGAACGCGCGGAAGAAGGGTTTGAGGTAGGAGTATTGGAAAAGGCAGTGATTCCGATCATTGCGGGACTTGCTGCCCGGGAACATGGTGACGCTCGTCGCGCCCTCGACCTCCTCCGTGTTGCAGGGGAAATAGCTGAACGCACCAGTACGACACCTGTTGCTGAGTCTCATGTTCGTGAGGCCCAAGGTGCCATTGAGCGCAATACTGTTTCCGAATGCATTTCAACTCTCCCACTCCAATCCAAACTAGTTCTCTTTGCCATTTACCAGCTCACTCTTGCTCAAACGGGACGTTTAACAACAGGCGCTGTTTATGAACAATACCTTGACACAGCTGGCGCGGTGGGAGTTGACTCCATCACCCAACGTCGCGTTAGCGATCTAATTAATGAGCTTGACACCCTTGGCATTGTTATCGCTCGCGTTCAAAGTCGTGGACGTTATGGTCGTACCAAACACCTCTATCTCAGCGTTCCCACAAGTAGCATTAAAGATGCTCTTGTAACGGATCGTCATTTACAGAGTATGGTTTAAAATTCCTTATTCTTCCTTTTTAAGGATGAATTCAATTAAAATGCGGTTTAATCTCCATTATTACCACCCCTTATCTGTAGCTATTCATTTTTGTGGCTAAACTTGGAACTCATACAACTCCCCAGAGGCAAGATCGACAATGGGAACTAATCCAACGGTAGGACGAATATTGAGCGCTTTCAGCCAACTTGATGCCTGTTCGAAAGTTCCACTTAGAGTAAGACGGAGACCTTGATAAACTCGTGTTTTTCCCACATGCAAATGTCCCGTAACTACAATCTCGGGAAGCTCCTCAATAATCAGGTAATCCTGATGTTCGGGTGCTATAGCAGTTTTTGTCCCGTAAATAGGAAAAAGATGGCGATATTCAAGCACTTCGATCAATGCTTGATGTGGTTGGTCGAAGGTTGCTTTTGTTTGCTGAATTACTCGTTCCAACCCTTGTCCATGATACATCAATATCTTTCTTGGACCAAGCTTAAATAATGAAGGATTTGCAACCATTTCAACATTTTTCATGGAAATTAAGTTTTCACAAAAGCGTTTTGGTATAACTTGCTGGGGAAGGGCCTGACGGCTTGCGTCATGGTTACCTGGTGCTATCACGATCTGAATGTCTTGGGGGATGTCATTCATGAGTTCTGCAGCACATTTGTATTGGTCGTAAATGTTGGTAATTTCCAATTCATCTTCTTGATTGGGAAAAATCCCGACCCCATCTACCAAATCCCCAGGGATAAGAAGATGTGAGATTCGTGCTGCAATAGCCTTATACTTAGGTTCTTTTCCTTGTTGATTTAAAAATTTTAAAAACTTCTTCCAAAGTGTTTCATCAAAGTGTTTGCTCCCTACATGAAGATCTCCTATGATTGCTGCACAACCCAATTCATCGGCGTCTCCGCGCCGAAAGGCGTATTTTGGTACACCAGGTTTGATTATCTCTTTTCCAAAAAGGATCTTACGGGGCTTATCATCATCATCCGTATTTTTTAAGACTCCTATAATACCTATTACTGTATCCGTAAAAAGAAATCGCGCTTCTTTTGCAATTTGGTTTTTTGGTGAGATAATGGCGGTTAACAAGTCACCTGTTTTTCCATCTTCCAAACTAATCATAACCGCTCCCTGTGGCGTTGTACGGACTTCTTCTATCATACCAATCACGCTTATTCCGCCTTCAGGATGCCGCATGGCTTGTCGTATTTCTATTGCGCTTCTTATCTCAGGGCGTACCAGCAGTACCTGTCGCAATCGCGCATAACGGTCTTTAAAAAGAGTAAGGAAATCAATAAGCTCCCCTTGGGACTCTGTTCGGAAAGGAACTTGTGTTATAATGTCGATACGAAGCTGCGCTTTTTTTGCTCTAACTGCTGGTAGTTGATCGGTAATTCTAGGTAATTCGGTTTCTTCAGTTTTTGTGACTTCTTGTTCTAAAGAGTTTAGTTGTTCCTGTTCTGGATCAAAAGACGCTTGATATCTTAAAAGTAATGCTTTTGAGATTACTACTGTTTCTGGACTAATCTGTTCTACATAATCCAGAAATTTATCACAATCAATCTGTTTTGCTAAAAGTTCTTCAAGAGCATCGGGATTAACTTGAAAACCACGCTTTAGGAAATACTGAATCAAATTTATGCGTTGCACTGCATCACCTAGTCATAAAAACTAAGATCTGGTATCTTATATTTTATGATTAGCAATTTTAGCCTTCTATGATAAAGGGAAGGTGAGTTTCAAACTTTCTTCTATTCATTAGATCTTCTATGTTTTTCATACTTAATTAATGAAAAATACTTGTATTACAGGAAATCGCAAGAAGGCTCACGTCTTTTAAGCGTGAGATGAATTGCGAGAAAATTAATAGATTTTTTCCTTAATGGGTCAATCTCTCTGTTAAGCACCCTATAAAACTCTTTAACAGCTTCTTTAACAGAAAAATAGCCGGTCCCAGGGAGTTTTAGTTACAGAAAAGTCATCCCGACCTTTTTAAAGGGAACTAAACAAAGTTCAAGCGCAAAAAAAAACTTGATATCTTTTGAAGATTAGAAAAAAGAAAAAATTGGGTTAGTTAGGTTAACTAACCAATTACTCTGTAGATTCTGACCCAAAAATGGCTGCTGGTATATGCTTCCTGAAATCCATCGGCTTGGGCGTCCCACTGTTGAGCGGTCGCTGTTTGCTCACTGAGCTCCGATACTAGTTCATACCTTACCAGTTGTTGGTTAGCTTGTTCAAGCATCCCTGAGCCGGGTTGATTTTCTGATGGACCTGTGATCATTTTCCATAGCAGTGAATCATCAAATTTACCTTCGGGGCCACCTAGGTACTTACCCTGATGATAGTAATCGTCGACATCAATGTCTTCAAGATTACTACTACTCTCTGCTATTCGCATCATCCAGATAGCTTTTCCTATATCCGAACCTGCAGCTACATATCCTGAAGCTACATTCACAAGAAGGTATTCAACATCATAAATTTTACAGAGTTCGAGTGCACGCTTTGGTTCCGACATGAGCAAAGCGCCAACATTGCCAATTTGGGTTGAATTTGATGTAGCGTTATCACAAAGCGTAGTGACGTTAGAGTTTGTGGTAATCCAATAACCATAATCCCACCATGAAGCTACCACCGTCTTTTCGGTACTATGAGTCTGAAGCCACATAAGAGTTTCTTGCCAGTCACCCCATACCGTTACCTCGCCTGTTGGTTGCTCAAAAGCTACTAAAATCTCCGCAGGCGCGAGTCGTCCACCTGCTAGTTCGATGCCGTGGAACATAGTTATAAACATGATAATTGCCATGAGTACATATGCCGCAGTAACGTGTTCATTACCTATTCCTGTCACAATTCTTCTTTTACGCTTAGAAAGCGTAAATTTCTCTTGAAATGTAAGTGCAAAGGGGATTAAGGTTTCATCAATCGCTTTTGCTGCTAATAAGGCGGCGACAGGGGCTAAGATCAAAACGAGTCGCACCATACTCCCAGAGAAATAAAGTGCAGTTAGTCCAAATACAATAAGAAAAATATTCTTTTCAGTAGGACTTTGATATGCATAGAAAAGACCAACTGGGATAAGGAAGGCAACTACATAGATATTAAGGAACATGTTGCCCCAACTCAGGGTAAGATGCTCAGATACGGATTTGAGGATTGGAACGTCGGCTCTGAAGAAGGGTAACATAACAGTAACAAATTTTGACGCAATATTAGGGGTATACCCCAAAGCGAACAGTGTCACTATCCCAACTAGTATACCACCACTTATTGCATAAGCTGAATAAATAAGACTTCTTCGGAAGGCTTCATCACCTATAATACTTTGAACTTCTTTTAGTATCAGGAACATCGCTAAGCTAATCAAGGCTGCATAAGCAGGAAGAATTTCAGTAGAATATAGTAGTGCCATGCCATTTCTTGGGACCAATGCACCGATAAAAACCCCTACTATAATTGTAGTCGAATAAGCGATGAAAAGGCGATCTGAGACCTTATTTGTAATTATTAGCAGAAATACATAGACTATCAAAAGTCCTACGGGATAATTTGCTGCTCCCCATGAATCATACAGGGCACCCAGTGCAAAACCTGCCGCTATGCCCCAACCAATTGATCCTGCTCGTAAAGAGCGGAAAAAGAAATACAATGTTAAAACAATTAATAAAATGCCAATACTTTCATTATCATAGAAACCAGCCATGGTACGTTGGGTATGAGCAGGTAAGGTAGCCAAAATGAATGCAGCGATTAAACCAACCCGTGGATTGCCCAGTTCACGTCCCAAAAGATAAATCCCGAGTACAGTTAACATTCCCAAAATTACAGGGGAAATGTAGGCTGAAAACTTTAAAGACCAATTTAGCCCTAATAAATTTGAGATTTCGTGAATCGTTACCGCTATAAGTGGTGTACCTAAATAACGATTTCTTCCATAATAAACACCGTAAGGATACCAGCTCGTAGGATCAATATAATCCCAATATTTTTCCAGTCCTAAGTTATGTAGCAGTGTAGCGGCCCGTAACTGGGAATGGGGGTCATATGCTTTCAATGCAACTTCATATTTAAAATATGGAAAAAACCGGGTAGCAAAACCTACAAAGAGGATCAGTATAAGTGCTGTATGATGGAAAATAGACTCTCTTTTAATGTGAGTTCGTGCGTATGCGAAACGTTCCTTGAGATTATCAATTATGCGCTCTGTGAATCTTGGCATTCAATTCTCCTCAGATTTTTATGTTCAAATATTGTTGAAAGACATCATTTTGTTTACACAGAATGAAGTTGGCCTTTATTGAGCTGAATAATTCAAGCGGCCAGACCTTTAATCATAAACACTTCGTTTTGGTCGCTGAGCTCTATGTTTTTATAACTTATTTTCTTCTTTATCCTCTGATATCTTCATTTGATATCTCCCTCTTAAAGCAGGTATGAAGATGAATAGACGGTTAGCATGGCTAAATCATCTGGTTAGAAAGAGAGGTAGTGCCATTATTAGGCAGACTTTTCGAATGTATCGTTTTCATAGAAAAGAGTTTGGAGACATCCTTACCGATATAGTTAGTCGCCTCGAAAATTACAATGCTCATTTTACTTTTCCTACTGTTGCCTCAGTTGCAATTCCCTATAAAAACCTACTAAAATCAGTGGTTCTCGGTGCAAAAAACGAAATTGCTTCTCATGGTTATACTCATACAAAATATCTCTACTTATCCCCTAAACAGGAAAGATTAGAAATTAAAAAATCCTTAAAAACGTTTCAGGATATGAATATCAAAGTAGTCGGCTACCGTGCCCCCTTCAATAGTTATACAGCTTTTAGTCCTCAGATTATAGAAGATTTAGGTTTTATATGGGACGGCGGAATCGGTTACCGGGAAAAATACCGCAATCAACATCAATTCTTTCATTTTAATCTCAAAAACGGTAAATCTTCCTTTGTATGCATTCCACTTTCGAAATGGAGCGATGATCTACTAATCGATAAGTATGGGGTAGATGTCCCTCTGATCGTAAAACTTCTTAAAAAAGAATGTGAGGCTGCTAAAAGAGTGAACGGTGTAGTAATGTTTGATTTACACCCAATTCGTCTTGGTCAGGATAAATACCTCGATATTTTGGATGGTCTATTAACCTATGGTGAAAAAACCAATGGTTGGTTTCCCACAGTTTCAGAAGCCATTCATAAATGGAAAAAAAATCAAACTTGGCCTTCTGAGTTCAATTATTGCTGCTTATTGACAGGAGATATCGATAATTTTGTGTTCTGGGACTATCTTCGAAGATTGAAGTAGATGAAAGGAAGGAATCAGTAATGGGAAAAAAACTCGGGCGTATTTGGCGTATTTTCGCGTGGTTTATGCCCCTCTATCAACTTAGATGTGCATTATGGAGAAAGTGTGGAGTAAAAATAGGGAAAGGTGTCTTTATTGGGACATTGGTCTCATTTGATTCAGAGTATCCCGAATTAATTGAAATTGAAGATGATGTTAGTATTGCTTATGGTAGTATTATTTTCGCTCATTCAACCGCTAGTCGTCTTCATCAACACTTACATACATTTACCGATCCTCCTAAGAGAGTAATTATTAAGCGTGGTGCATGGGTTGGAGCGGGTGCTATCATTCTTCCTGGAGTAACTGTTGGTACGGGTGCAGTTGTTGCAGCAGGGGCTATTGTCGGACGAGATGTTCCTCAATTTACCATGGTAGCTGGAAATCCTGCTCGTGTCATCAAAAGATTCGATTTTGCATCAAAAAGTGAAAAACAATGACAAATGCCTATGAAAACTTGGAAAAGGAGCTTTTTAAACTCATAAATTCATCTACCAGCGTCTCATATACTTCTTATCGTGTTTTACGCAATAAAATTAAAAAAATCGTCGCTAATGCTGCAGATCTCCCTTCATTTCAGCAAATAAGGTTTACGGTAATAGGTGGATCAACTTTAGAACCCGTTACAACATGCATTGAGATTGAAGCATTTAAGGCTGAATTTTTCCCCATCAGCAGGACAGGGGGATTTAACCAATACCAACAAGAAATTTTGGATCCAAATAGCTTTTTGTATTCCTTTCAGCCTCACATAATCTTTATTCTAATTCCACTTGAGTATCTTATTTCCTACAGTGAATTAATTGACTTACCCTTGGTAATGACGAGTACAGATATTGATAAAAAGATACAAAACACTATAGAGGAATTTAAGAATCTAGTAAATACTCTTCATGATCGATTAAATACTATAGTAGTCTTTAGTAACTTTATTATCCCCTCTTTTTCCCCTGTGGGTATTTTAGACACTCATCTGGATGCTGGTATTCAGGAATTTGTTACAAAACTAAATTTACAGCTTATTCAAACATTTAAAGAGGATTATTCTACCTTTCTTTTCGATTTAAATCAATTAACAGCAAGATATGGGCAAAACCGCGCATTTGACCCTCGCTTACACTATCGGGGGTCTATTGAATTTACTTCTGAATTTATCCCCGTTTTAGGTACAGAATTCATCAGATATCTGAAAGCAGCTACAGGTAAAGCCAAAAAATGTATAATCCTTGATCTTGATGATACTTTATGGGGGGGGATTATTGGAGAGGATGGTCTATCTGGTATCAAACTCGGTCCTACTTTCCCTGGTAAAGAATTTTATGAGTTTCAGGAAACAATACTCGGTTTGTATAAGAGAGGGATAATATTAGCTATAGCAAGTAAGAATAATTATGAAGATGTCCTAGAAGTATTGAAGAATCATCGATATATGTTGCTTCGTGAGGAACATTTTGCAGCTATTCGAATTAATTGGGAAAATAAGGCTGAGAATATAATTTCAATTGCTGAGGAGCTAAACATTGGACTCGACAGCATGATTTTTTTTGATGACAGTGCTGTTGAACGTGAACTTATACGCCAAGCGCTTCCCCAAGTCCTTGTTCCTGAGTTACCTGAGTCACCACTTGAATATCGCCAATTTCTAGAAAATCTTAAAGTTTTTGATGTTTTGGCTTTAACTGAGGAAGATCGTCGAAAAAGTGAACTCTATGCAGCTAAAAGACAAAGAGAAGTATTCAAAAAGACTGTTGGGAGTTTACATGACTATCTAGCTTCTCTTCAAATCCAGGTCAAGATCGCACCTGTTTCAAATGAAAGTCTCCAACGAAGTTTTATGCTTGTTGGGAAGACAAACCAATTCAATTTAACAACCAGACGTAGAACATTACCCGAAATTCAGAAATTGATGGACAATCCTAATTTTAAACTTTTTGGGCTTTGGGCATCTGATAAATTTGGAGATGAAGGGCAGGTAGGTGTTTGTATAATTAAAATTAAGAACTCTATCTGGTATATTGATACCTTTCTACTAAGTTGTCGTGTTTTGGGGCGGGGTATTGAAAATGCATTTCTCGCAACTATCATATCATTTGCAGCTAATCAAGGTGTAACCAAAATAATCGGTGAATATCTTCCTACCAAAAAAAATCAGCAAACTGAATTATACTATTCAAAGAACTGTTTCAGTCTTATGGAAGAGTCGGAAGAACAGAGTCTATGGACGTTAAAAATTCCTGAGGAACTATTTGATCCGCCTTTCTGGATAACAATTGAGAAAACACAATGACATTCTCCCACTGCTCAAACAAGTGGGTTTTCTTGCGAATAAAAGGTAATTGGAAAAAGTCAAATGAGAAAAAAAACATACTAAAAAAACCAAGAATGTACCTGTTATAATATTTCTTCCCCTTAGAATATCTCAAACCGTTTAATAAGAGCGAGTCTACAGAAATGTCTGATTTAGAAGCTAAACTTAAAGTTATTTTTGAGAATGTACTTGGTTTGGATTCAAGTACTATTAACAACAAGCTTTCACAAAAGGACTGCGATCAATGGGATTCTATGGCTCATCTCTTGCTTGTAACAGAACTAGAGGAGCACTATTCTCTTCACTTCACTGAAGAGGAAGTTCTTGCAATGCAAACTTTTGATGACATTAAAAAAATTCTTTCGAAATATCTCTAAGTTCATTTTATAATATAAAGCAATCATGTCAAGCTATTTTTTTTCTCTCTTTCTAAGATAATTTTTTCAAGTTCTTCCTCTGGAATTGTTACTACTACCACTGCTACTGCCACACTATGTGTATGGGAAATAGAAAGGAATGTATTGCTCTTTTCTACTATTCTCATTTGAGGTTTATTAGTTGTTTCCCTGATTTGAATGTATGGGGCACTAGTAGTTTGATCATGTAGTACTTCTATGTTATTAAAAATTATATTTGTGTGAATAGCAAAAGCCTTAAAGGCAGCTTCCTTAGCTGCATACATAGCACAATAGTGAATCGCGGGATCACTCTTGCTTTTAGCATAGTCGATCTCGGCTGTGGAGAAGATTTTCTCAAAGAAGGGTTCCTTTTCAGCTTTAATTAGCTTCTGAAAACGAATAATTTCTTCAATATCAATTCCAATGCCGAGAATTACTTGCCCGCGCGATTCTGTAATAGATAGTACAGGATTGTCCATCAGATCACTTTCCGCAGTATGAAATCTGTATAAAAAAAATAAAGATAAAACTAGGAGGTCTAAATAATATCAATTACTAGCAGTATGAAATCTGTAGTTGACAAAGTTAATACAGAGATTCAGTCAATGGCTGAGCTGGACCTTCTCTTTCGGGATTGTTTTTTACAAACCCAAGAGTGGCACGGTGCACCAGTAATTTTGCTGATCCAAGGACCACCGGATAAGCCTGAAAAACAACGGTTAATAGCCATCATAAGAGAAGACTCGCCTCATCTTTTTATAGACTATAAAGCACTTCTTGCGAGAGCTGAGCAAAGCATTATCGGCGATGATACACTGAGACGTCCAAAAATTATAATTGAGTCATAGTTCATTCCCGAAATAATCCGCTACATTATTAACTTAACCTAAAGTGAAAGGAGTTTATTCTATCAGTCGAGTGTGATTTCAAACTTGCATCTGTCATGACCAGTTCCGTGACACTCAATCTCTTTTACAATTGCGTCTTCATCGACCAACAATTGCAGTCGCCCGGAGATAAACCCCGCCATATAATCGCAGAAAGTCATCCCAAGCTCTGGGGTGCCTGCTGCAGTTGCACATTCACTGATGGTTATATAGGCTGTTTCATCATCCTCAATTTCAGAGGATATAATAGAGTGATTGCGTGGTAGAAGAAAAGAAGGGTGGCTTAAATTAACAGCTACAAGTTCTATCGCATTTTCAAATTCCAAAGGCATAGGAAGCTGTTTTTCATAGATAAGCCGTTGAAGGATTTCTTTTCCTGGTCCAGTCATGCCATACTCACTCCCAGCAGAATACAGGAGACTACCACAGAAAGGATCCATGAATTTTAGCCCTGTTAAGGCTTGTTGAACGACCGAAATATGTACAAAGTCACCAATTGTACGAAATGTTCGTTTGAACTTTAAACTCTCTTGAAGATTACTCGACATCTCATAAATAGAGGTTAAGAAAAGCTCACGACGAGCAGATGCTTCTTTTTTTCCTTCATCCGAAGTTACTCTGATTTTTTCTTCTTCTTCAGATGTTTCAATTAAAAACTCGCAATATTCATCTCCAAGTCCCCAACAAGAAATCTCTCGAACTTTCGCAAATCTGCCTAGCAACACTTCGATTTGCCCCGCAATTTCTCCTGCTAGGGTATAACACAGTGGCTCACCAATTCTTGGAGCCTGAACTGCATATGCAGATCCATGAATACGAAGGATCGCGGAATCTGATTTTAACTCTGTCAATTCTGCATTATCTGAGACCCAAATAGGAAAGCGTGTATGGTCCGAGTATACTTGCTGAAGTCCCCGCATAATTTCATGAAAACGAGGGCCAATCCGAAATTCAGCAGCAATACGAGGATTCAGATTTAATAACAGCATTTGCCCCGCGCCATATTTTCCGACATCTTTTCCTGCTTGATAGAGAAGCGGACCTGCCATTCTATCAAGCGCTAAAATGGAGAAATTACTCATTTGGAGAGTTTCTAGATGACAGTAGTCTCCGATCAGCTGACGGCTAATCTCTTTGTTTTGTACACTATCAATTGTTTTTTTAGTAATGTAAAGCATATTTTCCTTGCGTTTTCCATAAGCTACATCTTTTGCTAAAATATTTTCAAAGATTTTATTCCATAATCGATCTTTAATGTCATCTTCACTCATATAACCAACTAACACCGTTTCTTGATCGATAACTACAGCAGGAAGCTGCCTGATCTGAAATTGGGCAGCTACTTGAGGAGAGAGATCTACATCGACCGTCTTGACATGAACTGTATTTCCCAATCCAGTCCCTATAACACGACGTACGATACGGTCCACCGCGGGACAAAACTTACAATCAACACTCGTAAAGAGAATCACCCGAACAGGTTCACTTGAAGCGGAAGACAAGACTTTGTACCTCAGCTAATATTGAGCATCGGTGGAAAGAGATCATTTCTATGTTTTCTGTGAAACAGCTACTGTCAATCTAAGGAATAGTTTACTCTAATAATAAGGGTTAGTATTTTATTTTAAAACAAATTCAACCAATTAAGGTTAGGATAGTTATTTCGAACATATCCACTTAGGCTATTTAATCGGTTAAATCTTGGGTTCTAGTCCCAATTTCATTAATTCATATTTTAATTCTTCTAAAACTATCGGACGGGTTAGTCCGTGATTCCGCCACAAGCCTAGACTCTTTTCTTTTATTTTTTTAGCTGTTGAAGGTTTAGGAACTAAAGTTATCTCCATCGGTAGTTTGGTTATGAGTTGTGCCCATTGGGAATTAGGTCTTAAAAGACCCACAAAACCCATGTAGTCAGAATAACGGGAAAAATACTGATTCATGCGTTCAATCACAGTTTCTTCATAAACCAAGCGAATTTTTTTGGAAAAACGTAGCACATTGGATTCGTATGCATAGAAGGGAAAGCTATAATGATATTCTTGAGGAACGGGAGCAGATGCATTGCTGATAACAAGCCAGTGTATACATTCTGCGACTTGTTCTTTGCCAAAGATAGTTTCTAAGAACTGAAAAACTCGATGAAAATTTGGTGAATAGGGATAAGGCTTCGTTGCTGCGCAAGTTGTAAACAATCCGATCTTTCTCTTTACCGATGAGGTATTTTGGAGAATGAAGTCATGCGCTGCACAAAAATGAGGGTGTTGAAAGACTTCTCCTAGAATTCCATCGTAGTCACGTTCTTCAGGGGGAATGATAGTCAGTTCTCTACCTTGAAGAAAATATTGTCGATATTTATCCAATTGTTCTGCATTTTGCGACATAATTTTTGGATACAGTTTATCTATTAGCAGTGCCTTAGTTCTAGCAGTGACAGAAAAATACTCTTTAGCAAATTTTTGTAAATAAATTCGATCTGTAGAGTCCATAAGACGTATGAGATCTTTTAACCGCCAACTAGAAAATTCATTTACAGCAGCATAAGGATGTGAAATAGCCCGTCCTTCAATTCGTTTTAGAATCATAAAGGAATCCACAACACTGTTAAACTCTATCCAATTTAACTAAATTACGATAAATTGCTAAACCTCAAGAAAATGTGTTGATGTGCCAATGAAAAGATGTACAAAGATGCAGATGTTCATTTAATAGCAGACTGAGTGGTATATTAGTATACTTATGTCTGTTCTGAGATGCCCAGATTGCAAAGGTAGAGGTATAAAAAAGGTAAGTCCAATGGCAGGCGGTGGTGTTAATTACTGCCACTCTTTCTATACAAATCCTGCGTTTGCTTGCCCAAGATGTAAAGGAACAGGTTCAATAAATATCGGTAGGAACCGTAGAAGTCTAAATTTGACCAATTTCCTGATTCTTCTGGGTGTAATTCTATCGGTCTCTTACTTTTTCTTATTTAATTGAGATACAGTTCATTCAGCAGCGAATTTCATACTGATAAATCGTCTAATTGTTGGAAAAATCAATGTCTGCTCAAGTATGTCCGATCTGTAATGGTAGAGGCTCAAAAAAACAAGAGATATACGTTGGCGTTTGTTCGAAATACGCGGGTCAGTTTCATTCCAGCCCAGTCTTTTCCTGCCCAAGATGTCAAGGTAAAGGAATAGTTTATAACAAAAAACGTCGAGAAGGCTTTACATCGCGTTATTTATTACTTGTATTATGTGTTATCTCACTGATCACCTATTTTCTTGTCATGTAATTCGTTTTATCCTAAGAACAAGCTAAGCTAAGAACAATCACAATAGCTATTCCTAAGCTTAGAACAATTTTGTATTGTTTAATTTTTTTAGAAATCATTATACTCCAACCTAAATATACAAAAATAACGTTTTAAAGAAAGTTAAACATATAATCGCTGTTAACCTTTGTTAAATTCCAGTCTGAGGAATTTAACCAAGAAAAAGCCTTGATTTTGAAAGAGTAATCAGATTAAGAAAATAATTTCGTTAATCTTTTTATAAAAAGCTATAAAGTAGAAAAATTGGCGGGCGCAGGGGGATTCGAACCCTCGACCAACAGGTTTCTCTCATTTGAGAGCTTATGTTAAGAGCCTGCCGCTTTTGGCTCTTGTTCTGGAAAGTGGTTTGTCAAGAGCTACCTGGCTGCTCAGAATTTTAGTAAATTCCACTGAGCTATGCGCCCTTATTAATTATTTATTTGATGGTCACATATAGATTTGAGCATGATTTCTATTGTAGATTTTTAATTATTATTTTTTCTATTTTCATATCTTTTTAGATATTAACCATTAAAATAAAAAGTAATTCACTTTCTCTTCGTTATTTTGGGAATATTTCGTTATAAATAAAATTCCATGTCTTATGACACACCTTCATAATTTTCATTGAATTAATAGGGGGTCTTATCAGTAGTTTTATCATCTTCATACTAGTTATCCAAACCTGTATAGACGTCTGAATTGTCACTTGAATGATAATCTGCGATTTTTTCTTCAAAACCAGAATTATCAAGCCTCTGATAAAATATCCAATCGTTATCCGTAAGATATCCATCAATTTGTAAGAAAACTTTTGGATGAATTATTTTACTTCTTGGAAATAATTTCATTTGCGCTTTGACGAGATAGGATTTTAACTGATGATAATAGCAATATCCTGTATCAATAAGTGCTACACTAACTGAATCAACTATAATTCCTTTGTGATCTCCTAGCTGCGCTCGATTTACTTCTTTTAAATACTCTCGGTATGAATCGAATGAGTTTCTAAGAATGTTATCAATGATAGTTTGTATACAGTTAATAACTGCAGTATAATCTTCTTTCGTCCATTTTCTTCTTCGGATTGAATCTATCTCATAAATTATGTTATCATATACTTTCTCTCTTTCCATTTCGGAAAACAATGCTGCTTTTTGTGTAGCGTACCATGTTAAGGATTTCGTTCCAGATATTATATACGGTGCATGGTGTAATAACTGTCCTATTAATCCATGCGTACCAAAATATGTATCACCATTTCGAGGGGCTTTAAATGGTTTATAAGCAGCATGATTCATATTTGAGTACATGCTTTCCAATGCATTAATGGTGGTTCTTGCAACCCCAGATCTCCACTGGTTTTTAGATGATTTTTTGGTTATTTTTGGAGCTATTATACCATATTTAACGTACCACTGTTTAGCATCATCTATACTTTCTTTATTTCCAGCTATAAAGAGATCACTACCATATGTATTCGATCATTATCAGAATTATTTTGATTATAAATTAAAAATGCTGGTATAGGAATAGTAATCTCTCTAAATTGTACCCATTCTCTTTGTGGTGCATTTTCTTTGAACTCACCAGTATGTGGATCAATATCTGCACGTGATTTCATCAAAGCTGTGGTAAAATATGAGGCTGGAATCCACATATGTCCCATAAAGACTTTTTCATCATTATTATTTGTAATATAAACTGCAACCTTAACATCAATACTACTCATGAAATGTTGTGTTAAGTGATCTACATGTTTATCCTGTCCCATTAATTGATCTGCAAGTGCGCTAAGAAAACGCCCTAGATTTGCAATTGTAGCCATTCCACTCTTAGTCAATATATAATTCTGAGGGGGTATTCCAGAAGTAGTAATCCCAACATGTTTTTTACCAACAACTCCATCTTGCTTATCTATCATTACCTGTCGGTATTCATCTTCAGTTAAAACAGTCCCGTCCTTATATCGAGAATCATTAAAAATTACATAATATGCACCAGATACCCATGTTGTTTGATCTCCGTGTGTTCCTGTTGCAGCCATTTGAGGAGTAACTTCTGAATACGGATTAATTGTAAAATATTCCACAAGTTGTTCCAATAGTAATAATTTATCACTCATAATATAACGTATCTCCTTCCTTTTTTGAACATCTAAACAATTTGATAAGTAACCAACTCCATGTGTTTTTAGATGGACTCACATAACGAAGATCAGATACAATAAATAAAATTATATAGAAATGCGCCCTATCAATAGTTATTTTTTCATCAAAGATTTCGTGAAAAATTTGATGCTTCACTATCTGAATACTACTTGTCTTTTAAAGCAGTTTCTTTTTTCCATTTAATTGAGGGCAATGATCACATTTGTCGGTCTTGGTTTATCTTCGTTCAGAGATTTGAGTCTTGATGGCTGGGAAACTGTGAAAAATGCAGATATAGTTTTATTAGATGAATATACTAATTTTATAGATAGAAATGGTTTTGATAAGTTACAGGATTCTATTAAAGGCGAGATAAGGGTAGTATACCGTAAAATGCTCGAGGATAATGCTCATAGCATTTTAGACCTAGCTAAAACTAAAAAAGTCGCATTAATTATTCCTGGTGACCCTTTTGTGGCAACCACTCATATAACTCTCCGGATTTTGGCAGAGGAACATGGAATTCCTACGAGGATTATTCATAATGCTTCTATCCTTTCAGCAGTTCCTTCTCATCTCGGTTTATCCGCCTACAGGTTTGGAAGGACGGCAACTCTTCCTTTTCCTGAAAATAAGTCCTTTTATCCTTATGATATTGTTGCAGGGAATCAGAAAATCGGAGCTCATTCTCTTGTTCTTCTAGATATTGATGTGGAGAACAACAGATTTCTTTCTATCCCCGAAGCTGTAGATATTTTGCAAGAGTTGGAACAAGAACGCCAGGAAGCAGTTTTTTCTGAAGATACAGTGATTGCTGGAATTGCGCGTCTGGGCTCGGCTAATAGTTTCACCAAAGTGGGTTACTTTTCAGATCTGATAATTAATGAGTGGGGTTCTCCTCCTCAGATTATAGTAATTTGTACCACTCTTCACTTTGCAGAGGAGGAAGCAGTGAAAAAACTATGGCATTTTTCTCCATAACTTTATAAATAACTGTTTGAGAGTGCTACAACAAATTATCTGTGGATGTGAGGTAAGTTGATTCAGAGAATAGTTACATTTTGTATTATCGGATTTATTTTCGGGGACTATAAGGATAGTAGCGGTAGAAATCACTGCCGACTGGGGAGATACAGTAACAGTTTTCTATGTTTTCACGGTGGAAGGCGAGGAACAAGAAAAAGGGGAAATCCCTAATGTTGTTCTAGGTAAGGGAAGTTATTTACAAGAATTTGAGGACGCTATTGTAGGGTTGAAAGAGGGAGAGACCAAGAGTATAGATATCCCCCCAGAAGGAGGTTATCCTTCAGGGCACAAATTTGGAGATGTTTGGATGCATTTTGGTATTACTCTAGTGAGTATTGATATTGATGTCGACCTACGAAATAACTCTAATTCTGTTATTTCTACATCGGATTCTACTAGTTCCTTCCCTCCACCTCCTGAGATTACCGGTTGGACTCTTCCTGTTCTCTTTGTTGCGATCGTACTTATAGCATTAAATATGAATCATAAAAAAGAGTAATAATGGTTTCTTATTTGCTTTCTGGTTGGTTTTCTCACATGCCTAAATCTTGGATGATTTGGATTAATTTTGAGCTTTTGATATTTGGTACTTGAATGGTGAGTTTTTGAATTTTGATATGATTTAGTTCTCGTTTAACCACTTGTAGGCCTAATTGAGTCCCAAGACCTTCTTGATCATAACCTAATGCAATTATATCCGGATTAAACTCCTCAACGACATTTATAAAGTTATCTAGGTGGCCTAATGCAGCAATATCTACTGGTTTTAAGCTCTGAATTAGTTTAAGACGAAGTTTTTCAGGTGTAATCACATTTCGCTTCTTTGACCTTCGAACTGTAGCATCTCGTGCGATAATTACTACAAGAACGTCTCCTAGGGCACGAGCTGCTTCGAGAGTTTCAAGATGTCCAATATGTAGAATATCAAAGACCCCACCTGCCATAATAACTTTAATTCGCTCTCTTCCTTTAGGTGTAAGACACCATTGCCGAGTAGTGGGATTAATCTGTTTCTCATAAACAAATTCCTTAGTTTTTAAATGCTCTATTAGATCCTTAGAACTGGGGGTGGGGAAAGGACAATCAGGATTATAAAAAGAGCCATCAAAGGAGCCATAGCGGTGTTCTAACACATATACAAAACTTAGCATTCGTCGCTCTATCTCTTCGGTGATTTGGTTAATTTCCATTATGATTTCCTCATTAACTTAAATGGGGACATAAATAGTAACTTCAGCCCCATCTTCAAGATTGAAGTACTCGCGCAGGTACTTGGGGGAAATAAGTTCTACAACCGCTGTATGGTGTGTTCGTACCGGTCGTAAAATCGCTCCTGCTACTGCTTCCTTTTGTTGAGGTGTACCTATCTTTACTTCTTTCCAAAGAATATTAACAGCCCCAAGCTGTCGGCCATTGTGTTCAAAGCCGGGTATTAGATTTGCAGATTGCTCTATCAATTGAGAAAGGACATGAAAATCTTCTGGATCCTGAATTTTGATATTAAGCGTTCCCGGATAGGGTTTCCAACCAAGAATTTTCGTGAATTGGCTGTCATATTCCTCTAGAGACATATAATATTGTCCTTCTCCAAAGCCTGTTAGTAAAGTACCTAAAATTGTCATTTGTGTCTCCTGTTGATATTTATGCTTTGTCCAAATTAGTGTCAGCTCATTATATGCAGATTGAAGAACTTTTTTTCCTTTTTCTGTGATATGTACTTGTTGTTGTCCCCCTTGAAAAGTACGTTTTAGAAATCCTTCCCCTTCAAACCGAGAAAGACGACGTGAGGCGGTCTGTTGAGAAAGGTTCAAATATTTCCCTAATTTTGCGGTGGAAAGAGTGATTTCTTTATTTAATGCCCCTAATTTTCCAAGAATAATCAAGGTCGGTAATAAATCCCTAGAAAGATAATTTTCGATTTATTGAACCTCCTATTCTGAACTCATGATTATAAGCTATACACTTGAAGATTTCTGGAATCTTGTCCAATTCTTTTGTTGCTTTTTTGAAGTTACTTCCACCAGATTAAAGTTCATTTCTATACTCAGAAGATTAAGATACGCAATTAAATCAATAATAATTTCCATTAATGCTTTTTCATTTTTCTCTTTGTTCATAGATTCGGTAAGAATGATTTCACATAACTTTCCTGCCTTATAAGCGATCAAACAGCCCTTTTCCGTTAGATTAAGTTCTTGCCATATTTTTAAATCCATTTTTATCTTTGTGGTGACTAGTGAATCGGAAATCTCCTGTTGAAGGATATCTGAAAATACTAACAGATAAATTAAACAATCAGCTGCTTCTTCAGGCATAAGTTGCATTATATCTTCTCGTGAGTCCTTCGGATGTTTTCTGGCGAGTTTTTTGAAGAGATTAAGCAGTTCTCCAAGTTCTCCTGCTAAGGCACACCCCCAGTAAGAATAAGAAACATTTTCTCGTACCCCAGGAAATAATGCTTCATCAATTTTTTGTTGTTCTTGAATAAGGTCTTCAATCGTTGTCAATTTCTTTCCTTTCTTATTTTTATTTTGTCAAATATGGAAGTTTATGAGGGAGAGGTGTATTTTTCATAATGTTTTGTTCTTTTAAAACTGAATTTGGTGGACCAGAGGGGCTTTGAACCCCTGACCTCTGGAATGCGAGTCCAGCGCTATTGGCCTAAAGCATCCATGATACTACCAGCTTTGCCGAAGAGAAGCTTATTCTACTTCTTGAGCTACTGGCCCATATACTAGTTTAGATAGAAAAGTGGTGGGGCCGAGCGGATTTGAACCGCTGACCACCGGCCACGCGCCGTTAAGCGGTTGGTTTCCGGATCGCATACGGCATGTATGCGTACCACCGGGTTTCCCTCAATTTCCAGAACTTCATCATCAATCAGCAAACCCAGTGAAGTTCATTGGGGTTCTGGAGCCCGGCGCGGTCGGTTTCGAAGGTGCGCAACCTTTGTAAACTACCTGGCTACGCTACGACCCCACTAGGGGCCTTATTTCTGGCTTTATCGCCGTTGTAAGCCCAAAATACCTTTTTCCTATTCTCTTTTTTTTCTTTTCCTTTTCCACTTTTCTTACTAAAACTCTTTCTTTATTGGTTTTTCTCCATCGCAGATCCTATCAAAGGCAGTGTAATCTTTACCTTGTTGGATATTTTCTGTTAACTATTGGTGACCTACAAGATACTTAGTCCTTAATATAACTTCACGTATGAAATAGATATAATGACAATGAAGATGGATCACACCCCAAAATACGGTTATATGCTTCTTGAGTTCGCAGATGTCGGGCCTGAGCCATTGATTTGGGAAGATCTACCCGTTGAGGGTGATGTTGCTAGATATGAATTGGGGAAAAATTTAGGCCTCTATTTATTTCTCATCGCGAGCCAAGGGAGCGGATCGGCTGAAATTGGGTTTTATGGTCCATTACCATTCAATGAAGCCCCCAATCACGATATCCTGGCTTTTTGTTTCTTTTCTCGTGATCCAACTGTCCATGATCCTCGTGCTGAAATAGCAGGCGTTATGACGTTTTTTGTTATTTTATTTCCTCGAGACGACAGTGAGTTAACACGTGCTTCTGTAGCCTTAGAAAAGGCCCTGCATATGACATTCGTTGATAAATATCCTGAAAAACCATTAATTACCGATGAAACATTATCTATTCTCTTATCCCAGGGAAAAAGCGTTGTGTGGCGCACAATAGCGGAAGGTAAAAAAATTCTTCAAGAAGAAGCTATGGAACAAGTCCTTACCGATCCTAAATTACTTTTTCTAAGCTTCTACAATGAAGTCGATCGAACCTTAGCAATACCTGTAATAGGAGAAGAAGACGACTATCGCCAGAAAATCGAGAGTATCAGAGATCTAAAGATGGACATCTTCCTTTATGAATACCAAAAAGATCGAAAAATTGGTTTTATTTCCTTTTCCGAGTATCAAAAATTTGCTATAGCCATATTTGACAATACAAGTACAACCGAGCAGGATTCCTTCACGCGGGAAGATTTCTTCAATTTTGGAAGGAAATTATTCTTGGCCCTCCCCCTATTGAAAGAGTATTATTCAATTGAAACAGAATCATCAGAAATAGGCGATTTAGTAGGTATTTCTATTAATTAGTTGCTAAATTTGTCCAACTTTCTTAAGAAAGACTGGATAGTATAGAAGAATGTTATCACATCCAATTCAAACACGAAAATACGGGTATTTACTAATTGAATTTACCGATGTAGGTCCAAAACCACTTATTGGGGATCAACTACCAAGTGTTGAAAGAGACGAGCGTTTGAAATTAGCTGATTCTGTTGCTATGTATTTGTTTTTTGTTTCAACTCAAGGCCAAGCAATATTTCAGCCTGGATTTTATGCTCCACTTCCTTATAATGGTACGCCAGATCATGATCTTTATGCTTATGCTTTTTTTTGTAATGATCCGTCTGCCACCGACCCTCGATCCATAAAAACTGGTAGTATGACTATCTTTGCTTTTTTTGTTCCACGAAACGACGATACGCTTATACGCGCCCGAGTTGGTCTTGAACGTGCTTTACATGCTTGTTTTGTGGAAAAATATCCCGATAAACCCTTACTTACTAGAGAGACTATACCACTTCTCTTTTCTCAGGGGAAAAATGTTGTTTTACAGACTATTGAGGAAGGTGAGAAAATCCTTCAAGAAGCGGTACTAGAAGAAATCCTTGCTGATCCCCGCTTAATTTTCCTCAGTTTTTATAATAAAGAGGATCATTCCTTAGCTCTCCCAATTATCGGAGATGAGGAGGTCTATTCGGAGAAAATTAAGAAAATTTTGCCCATAGAAACCGATGTGTTATTCCACAATTATCAGTTGAACCGTAAATTAGTTTATATTTACTTTCCCGAAGATCAGAAATATATTATCGCCATTTTCGAGAATTCAGTTTCTAATGCGCTAAATCCTTTCACAGGGACAGAATTTTTCGAATTTGGGCGAAAACTTTTCTTAGCCATGCCTTTGATAAAAGAGTATTATTTTCCCAACTATGAATTCTATGAATGAAATAAAAAAATAGAAATGATAGGGATTTTCACAAACCAGCTGACTAACGCTTTATTGAGTTTGTTCTCGCCATTCTTCAACTTTTTTAGCTCTTTTAGGATGGAAAATAACCACTGCTAAAGTTATACTGAAAAAAATCAAGATTATTCCAATGCCTGGAACATTATCTCCAGTTCCACTAAATTCTGGTACTGTTATACTGCCTGAAGTTCCATTCCATCCTGCAATTCGGCAGAAAAGCCACCATGCAGCGTAAGCCTTCATGTTAGCGTTTAGCGGTTGACTATGGGCAGAGCTACAAGAGTACCAATCAACATTCTCGATATGACTATCTTGCCATTCTGTTGCCCAATTACCACTGTGAGTACCATTATTCCAGCTACAACTATCTGTAACGTATTTATCTCCGAAATAATTGCCATCGGGGTCATAAGACTCAATATCTGCGAAATCAAAAAGTGCTTTGCCGTTGACTGTGCAATAGTCACGGATTTGTTCATTACGAATGTGTAAATTGCCTTCTAAACCCGTTCCATCCACATGTCCTGTCATATAAATGAAAGTAATACTGGGATATTCATTTTCAAGTTCAGTCATAGCATTTAGGTAAAGATTAATATCAACCTCTGAAGCGGATGATACTTGCCCACACCACGACCACATAACTACATTAACATCTGAATGGGAAGGATTATCCAGATAGTCTCGTGTGCGATTTGCCCAAGTGATTCTATCAGGATTCCCTAGGTCTCCCGAAACAAAATAATCATCAATATCTAACGCCCCTTCTAATGGTCCATCATTCCAATCATAAAGTCCTTCAATTCCACCAATGCCTTCCTTAAATGTTGGTAATCCTGACATACCCGATATTACTTGTGAACCATGGGATGTATGCCCATAAGCAATATGAAGAACAGTTTTCGTGTGGTTGACTACACTCTCATTAATCTGATCAAGACGAACCATATCGACTATTGTATGATCGGCAATTATCGTCTCTGTTTGCCTAATATCTGCATTAACAGAGGTAATGTTTTCAAATCTTAACGGCGTTATAAAATTAGCCATCATAGCAAATATTATTACAATTGTAGTTATTTTTTTCATTGTATTTGCCCCTCAATAGATAGCAGCAGATGTCTCAGAATTTTTAATAAACAATGGCAAATAAATTGAAATCAATAAGAATTCAAGTGAAAATCAAGATTAAAAAAAGCAAGAAATGGGGAATAGTAACTGTAAGCGAAATGATGTTCCGTATTAATCAACTCTATTCATTTAGATGTCTCAAACATGCTGTCTGTTAGGTTATTGTTATTCCTTTGGGAAAATTCTGGGTTTCGTCATCTTCTCAGGATCAAGAATCTCGGTCAATTCTTCTTCAGAAAGTAGTTTTTTTTCTAGAACAACATCACGCAATGTTTTGTTCGCAGTATATGCTTCTTTGGCAACTTCCGCAGCTTTTTCATATCCAATTCGCGGACTTAGCGCTGTCACTATCATTAAATTTTGTTCCATAAGAGTGTTGATTTGCTCAAGATTGGGCTTAATGCCTTGAAGGCATCGTTCGGTAAAAGATTCTACAACGTTAGCTAAAATCTCACTAGACTGTAGAAGATTGTAAATCATTACAGGTTTCATCACATTTAGTTCAAAATTTCCTGATTGTCCCCCTATTGTAATTGCTACATCGTTCCCTATTACTTGTGCTGCAACTTGACATACTGCTTCAGCTTGGGCAGGATTTATCTTTCCTGGCATGATAGATGAACCAGGCATGGTAGCTGGAAGAATTAGTTCACCGATCCCACATCGAGGGCCACTGGATAACCATCTGATATCATTAGCAATCTTCATCAGACTGACTGCAAGTGTTCGGAGAGCTCCACTCACCTCTACAATAGCGTCGTGCGCTGCCATACTTTCAAATTTATTCTCAGCTGGAAAAAATTGTTCTTCTGTTAGGCTTGATATTTCTTTACAGATCTCCTTATCAAATTCGGGATGGGTATTTAATCCTGTTCCTACTGCTGTTCCCCCAATAGGAAGATACCTTAATATCTCTATACTTTGTGAAATGCGGCGGATGTTTTGCGCAATTTGTTCTCTATATCCACTAAATTCCTGTCCTAGACGTATCGGTGTGGCGTCTTGAAGATGTGTTCTCCCTACTTTAACAATTGAATTAAATTCTTCAACTTTTTTGTTAAGCACATGCTTTGTGTGTTCTAAAGCCAGCAATAATTTACCTTTTGTAGCCTTTAAAGCTGCAATATGCATACATGAGGGAATTATGTCATTACTTGACTGTCCTTTATTGACATGATCATTAGGATGAACTGGTGACTTAGTTCCAATAACTCCTCCTAATAGTTGAATTGCACGGTTGGCAATTACTTCATTTGCATTCATATTAGTAGAAGTTCCGGATCCTGTCTGAAATATATCAAGTACGAATTCTTGATCATGTTTTCCTTCGCTTACTTCAAGAGCAGCCTCAACAATCTTTGACGCGGTTCTTTCTTCCATTAGCCCTAGTTTATAGTTTGTTTGAGCTGCAGCTGCTTTAATTATGCCAATTGCCCAAATGAACTCTCGTGAGAATCTTAAACCGCTAATTTGATGGTTTTCTACTGCTCTTTGGGTTTGTGCTCCATATAACGCATTGATAGGGACTTTAACCTCTCCCATGGAGTCTTTTTCTATCCGATAATTATTATTCAAAATAATCCACCTAGATCGATTGATTCTGGTTTGAAATTAGAAGTTCAAATAACTGATTATTATCCTTAAAATTAATG
>JAEOTF010000073.1 GCA_016840025.1 Candidatus Hodarchaeota archaeon | reverse complement strand
CTCTCATTTCTAGTGGTAAAATCAGGATTGGGTCTTCTTCTCTGGGTAAAATGAAGAAATGGAGCATATACGTTCGAGATTTTGATCCGTACGGAATAACTTTCCTTAGTCCTGAAAAATAAGTTAAATTTGTTTCTTCTAAGACAAAAAGCGCATCAAGGTTCTGTTTTTCCATTAAAACTCGTGCTTTTTTATGTCGGTCTGTATATTCACTTCGTGAAAAGTCAGGATCCTTTACAATATGATAGATACTTTCATTCAATAAAATCACCGCTAGGTAATACTGATTTGAATTATCTTACTCGCAATAAATTGAATGAATGATTGTTTGTAGTTTTATCTTGATCCAATCACATTCTAAGATTAGATAATTATTCACTATTTCCTCCTAATCATGGGATCTAAAATATCTCTAAAAGCGTCTCCTAATAGACTCCACCCTAGAACAAAGGTGAAAATGAACATTCCCGGGATCATAAACGTGTACCAATATGCATAGGGATCTCCAGGTAGTCCAGTTATATAATTTCTAGAAAATGCTATCATTTGTCCCCAATCTGCATAACCATATGGAGCCCCTAAACCTAGGAAACTTAATGTTGCAGCTACAAGTACAACGACACCCGTATCTAAAGCAGCCATGATCAAAACCGGGAATATTGTGTTTGGTAAAACGTGTCTAGTTACTACTCTAAAGTCTGAACATCCAATAGCTCTAGCAGCTTCAACATAATCTTCCCCTCTAATTCGTACAAATTCACTTCGCATTAACCTTGCATAACTGGGCCACCAGACAAGCGTAAGTGCTTGTATAACACTATCTAGACTAGCACCGAATGCAACTACAAAAGCCATAGCAAGGATCAAGGAAGGAATAGCGTAAAATACATCAGTCGTACGCATTAAGATCTCATCAATTTTTCCTCCATAATATCCTGCAATACCTCCTACAATAATTCCTATAATTAAAGCAAATACTACAGTTGAGATGCCCACATAAAACGCTGTTCTAGTCCCCCAAATACATCCATAATAGATATCAAATTGCCCTTCTGCGGTTCCGAAGATATGGTCACTATTAGGTGGTTTTGGGATAACATAATACCCATCCCTTGGGATCAAGTATGGATCTTTACCTGGTTCAGGGGGGGCAAGTATGGGAGCAAAAAAAGCAATCAGTACAAAAAATGCAATTATTCCTAAACCAATCATTGATAATGGACTCTTTCTAACCATATTTAGTGTAAAGCCTAACTCCTTGAATTCAGGGCGGGATATAAATCGTCTAAATCGAGATTCGTTCGTCATTCTATCACCCTAATCTAATCGAACTCTAGGATCAATGTAAGCATAAAGTACGTCAACAATTAAATTCGCTGCCACAAATATAATGGCAACAAAGAGACCGAAACCTAGTATTGCAGCAACATCAAGAGCAAGGGTAGCTTCCGCTGCCCAGTATCCCAATCCCTTGTAGTAAAAGATAGTTTCCGTTACAACCAAACCACTCATCATACCTGCAAACATCAGTCCTGTAACAGTAATTACAGGAATCATAGCGTTCTTTTTCGCGTGCTTATTAATAACTTCATTTTCAGCCAAACCCTTAGCCCTGGCTGTAGTAACATAACCTTTCCCGAGACTTTCAAGCATACTGGAACGCATTACCATTACAATTAGAGCTGAACTCACTATAACGAGGTTTAGTGCTGGTAAAACTAGGTGTCTTAACGCATCCACCATTATTCCGAATTCTAAATTTAAGAAAGCGTCTACCGAATTAATTTTTGTATATCGGATAAAGCTAGGAGAGTCAACAATATACTCTGAACTTGGTGATAATCGCCCTGGAGGAAATAATCCAAGATGGCCATAAAACACAGCCATTAATAGGATTGCAGACCAAAATGTTGGAAAGGACCAGCCTATAATCGCGAAAAACCTTATTGCATGATCCGTTATAGTATCCCTTTTAACTGCCGACTTTACACCTAATCGTGTCCCAATAAAATAGATAAGCGGTGCAGAGAAGAGAACAAGTTCTAAAGTGGCGGGGAGATGTAATATGATGGCGTCTAAAACAGGCATGTTGGAATAATGGGACCATCCTAAATCACCTTGAAGAACCTGGCCCATCCAGCTAAAATACTGAATATACGCGGGATCATTCAAGTGATATTTCTCAACGATAGCTGGAAGGTTTCTCCGTGCTTTCGGGCTCTTCGCATACAAAAGTGCTCTCTGCTCTGGTGAAAAAGACATTGAAATTGCAAAAATTATTACAGTAACACCTAATAGGATCGGAATAAGTAATAAAATCCTCCGGATAATATACGCTTTCATCTGCAAGAATGAATTCTCCGAATTATTATTCTAATTTCTAAATATTATTAGCACTATAAAAATTTAGTGGGGAATATGGAAAATTTAGCTTTATTACGAGTTCTATGTATAAATAGGAAGATGAATCGAGGAAAAAAAGGAAAAAAAGGAAAGTTAAGGAGATATTGGAGTGTTTTCAAGGTTTTCGTGATTTTCGTAGATAGACAATCACTATTAAAATTGAGAAACTAGCTATCAAAGTAAACCCTGGAATTAAACCATCTTCTTCTTCTGGTTCTAACTCAAAGTCCCAGTAGAAATTGACATCTTGCCATAGTGGTCTATAGTAGAATCCTTTTACCCAATCTCTCAAGACATAATTATCAATAACTTGAATAACAGGGATACCTAAAGCCTCATCAACATAAAGTTTCTGAATTTCATAGTAAACATCTTTACGTTCATCCTCATCCAGTGTACTTGTACCTTCTGCTAGCAAAGCTTCAATCTCGGATGTACTGATATACATATTCCAAGAATAATAACCCCAGCTACCTAAATATGCTCCAGCAAAATAGTTATCAGGATCTGCGAAGTCTGGCCACCACCATCCGTCGACACGTATAGGGGCGGGGCAAGGGTCTTCGACATCCACCATATCATAAAATGAGGTAGTTTCTATACCTTTTTCAGTAATAACAAAGGCATCGTTGATGTCACTAAGTTCGTCTGCTAGCATCTGAATTGCTGATTGACCTTCTGCATCTTCTATATCATAAGGAATTTCAATTTTAAAGCCATTAGTCCATACTTCGCCGTTAAAAGCGAGTTTGAAATATTCCTCTGCTTTTGTCGGATCGTAATCGTTTGCTGCTTGGTTGGGGTTATGGAAAGGCATGTTATTTGGTAGACATGTTGCCATCTGTATACCTTGTCCAAGCCTTACATCAGCGATATAATCATCGACTGGGAATGAATGGGCAAATCCTAATCTTACATTGGTGTCATTGAAGAAATCTGTTGGAATTCCGTTACCATCGAGCGCTCCACTTCCAATATAATCGCTATTAGGATCTATATTGAAGTTAAATACCATAGTATGTGTTGTAGTAGCTGGTAAACCTTCATGAATAGTTACTCCGTCAGCTCCTTTGAGTTGCTCGACCTCAGCAGGATCTTGTGCCCCTAGTACATCAATGTCACCCTGAAGGAACATCTGTTTCCTTGTACTCCATTCATCTACGAACATCCAGTGAATACGCTTTATACTTGGTTGATCACCCCAGTAATCCGTGTTTTCAACCATCACAACTTCTTCACCAGCAGTTAACTTTTCTAGTTTATATCGACCTGTACCCATCAGCTTTTGGGCAATTGGAGAAACTTCAGGGTTATTAGCGTCTTCCCAAGTCGTCCATGAACCATCCCAACAACCTTGTTGAACACACCACTCTTTATCAAGTACAGCACCTGTACTTAAAGAAAGGAGTTGCAAGAATGGTGGGAATGGCTTTGCTAGATTAAAAATAACTTTATTACCAGAAACTTGTACAATATCTTGTAGATCAGTGGCGTTATAAACTATATCTCCAGTGTCCCAATCTCTACTGCCATAAGAATCTAAAAATGGTTGATAAAGCATCCATACTGGGCCTTGATCTGGATCGACAACCAACATCCTCTCAAATGAATATTCCACATCTTCCGCTGTCAATGTATTACCATTCGTGAACTTTACACCGTCTCTAATTGTGAAGGTGTACGTCATACCATCATCTGAAATTCCTCCATTCTCTACTGTAGGAATTTCAGTTGCGAGTACCGGTATGAACTCATCAACCTTTTCTTTATTAAAGCTAATGAGAGTTTCATAGACATGCAATATTTGGATTATACCGCCATTGTACGCAAATGCAGGATCTAATTGATCTGCATGACCATAATTGGTGGTAACGAGCGTGTCCCAATCATCTTTCCCTTCTGATGGCGTACATCCGAGTCCTGTAAGCATCAGAATCAAAATGATCAGAACAAATGATATAGCCTTATTAGACTTTTTCAAATTCATTTACTCCTGAAAATATGAATTAGTTAAAATTAGCTCTGACATTTAAGCAACTGATTAAAAGAATTTTGTGGTTGTTAACCTGTATTAGTATAATATAACTAGGACTTACGCACTTAACACATGATATATTTCGGCGATTTTAGATACTCTCTTATTGAATGACGGATAACCTGAAGCTTAGCTTCATACCAGCTCATTCCGGTAGATAGCCGATTCCATTCGAGGCGTAAAAAGGCACGGATTGCAAATAAAATATGCACAAATTGGCCGCGATGCGAGCGTACTTGTGCTCGTTCGACTCCACAACATTGTTTAAGCCCCCGATGATAGGTTTCAATCCCCCAGCCTTTCCGCGTGAATTCGGTTCGTTGCGGTTCTTCTAAGTCCAGGATATTCGTAGCCCAATACTCCGCGTCTCCATTTTCAGAGACTGTCCGGAAGACTTTAATAAAGCCGTAGGCTTTTAAATGAACCGTTAAACCACTGGACGGGATAGATACTTCCTTTATAGGGCGATTTCCGGTATTATCGGGATTAACCTGTCGATTACTTTTGAGACGAGTAAACCAACTCCACCCGAAACGGCGAATCAACTTTAAATTGGCTAAACTGCTATACCAACTATCAAAAAGCACACATGTCGGCTTAAATCCCCGTGTCTGAGCAGTTTGGCGCATAGCATGAAACGCTTCGGGTTTCGACTTCCCACCTAAGTGTTTGTCGTAGACCGCAAAATCACAGGGGATTAGAGCTGTCCCATCAGACCACAAGAGGGTTTGTAAATTAATCCCTTTTACCACGCGATGGTGTTTGCCACTCCAATGGCGGGTGACTAATTCACTTTTCTGAGCATATGGTTTATCTAAAGTTGTGTCATCTAAGATTAAAATGCCGGTTTCCTTGGTAATTAACTTTTTGGCTTCCTGCCACAAGGTTAGTGTGTCTGGCGGGTATTGTTGGAGTAGACGAGTAAAACTATCATGTGCAATCGGAGTATCTTCGGTTGATTGACAGTTCGCTAGTTCTGTACATGTAAAAACGCGTTGAGCGGCAATTAAAAAGTGAATATAATCGAATTCCGTACATTTACGAGTGGTCATGGGTAGATCGCAAGAAGAACGGTTGAGTCGGAAGATTTATCTCTGTTTCGGGAGGTGTTAAGTGTTAAGTGCGTAACTCCTAATAACATTACAATTTGAAACTCTGTGTCTGTTAATCAGACTTATAATTCCTTGAGAGATATTTTTTTTAGGAGATAGAATGAATCCGATGAGGGGAATTTAAGATTAAACATTGAGGCATAGATAATGGGTAATCAAACTTTATTAGAAATCCAAGATCTTGTGCTAAGATTCTATACTTATGAGGGGATTGTGAAAGCTCTTGAAAATGTAAACCTGTCTATAAAAGAAGGAGAAAAGTAAGGTGTAGTAGGGGAGACTGGATGCGGAAAATCTATGACAGGACTCTCAACACTTGTTTTAACTCCTTCCCCTGGCAAAATAGAAGGCGGAAAAATACTTTTCAGGGATGAAAGTGGAGTTAGGGATATTCTTAGCGAAAATGAAACCACTTTACGAACCATCAGAGGTAAAGATATTTCAATGATCTTTCAAGAGCCTGGTTCTGCTTTAAATCCCTTATTTACGGTTGAGGAGCAGATTGGTGAGGTAATCTTACATCATCGAAGAAAAGAATCTATCAAGAAAACCATAGAAACCATTGAGCAGGATATTCAAAATATAAAAACACAAAAAATTCCTATTACTCTCCAACAAAAGGTTAAAATTACAATTTATACTTTTCAAAGGTATCTTTACATGAAAATGGATGAAAATCCGAAGTCATGGCGTTTAAAGGTTCTTTCAAAAATACCTTTGGTGAATAAATATCAGAATAGACTAAAGACAGAAGTTAGAAAAGGTGTTATCGATATTCTCAGAGAAATGAAAATACCTGACCCAGAACGGGTAGTAAAAATGTACCCGCATGAATTAAGTGGTGGTATGCAACAACGAGTTGTTATTGCTATGGGTCTTGTGTGTAATCCAAAGATTTTGATTTCTGATGAACCAACCACCAACTTGGATGTAACTGTCGAAGCCCAAATATTACACCTTATCAGGGAACTTAAGGAGAAGTTTGGATCCTCTGTCCTCTATATCACACATGACATGGGCGTTGTGGCTGAGATGTGTGATCGAGTTTGTGTAATGTATGCAGGGAGTGTTGTTGAAATCGCTGATGTCTTTGAACTCTTTGACAACCCGCTCCATCCTTATTCTAAATCACTACTCGAATCAATACCTAGACCCGGAAAGGAGTTCAAAACAATACCTGGAATCGTTCCGAATCTCATAAATCCACCTACAGGCTGTAGATTCCATCCTAGATGCTCTCAAGTTATGCCTATATGCTCGAAAGAGATCCCAAAGTTAGAGGTTATGGAAGATCTGAAATACCGCATGGTTACATGTCATCTTTATTCTAAGCAAGCAGAGGTTTTGAAATGACAGTCCTTTTACAGACAGTGGATTTAAAAAAATACTATCCCGTGACCGGGGGAGTATTTAGAAAAAAAATTGGTGATGTAAAAGCGGTAGATGGAGTCAATCTAAGTATATTAAAAGGAGAATGCTTCGGTTTAGTTGGTGAATCTGGATGCGGTAAAACTACTTTTGGTAAAACAGTAATAAGGCTTCTTAAGCCAACTAAGGGGCACATATTAATTAATATTGAAGAAAATGGCTATAAATCAAAGAAAGAAGATGAATTTACCACTAAAGAATCTCCACAACCCTTGAGGAGTAAAGATATCTCATTCTATAGTGGAAAACAGCTAAAACAGTTAAGAAGAAGATTACAAATAGTCTATCAAGATCCTTCTTCTTCCCTTAATCCTAGAATGCTCATTAGAAATATAGTTGGAGAACCACTTAAAGTTCATGGGCTATTAAAAGGCAAAGCACTCAGAGAAAGGACCCTTTCTATGCTTGAAGCAGTAGGCCTTGGTGATACACACCTATACAGATATCCCCATGAATTTAGCGGTGGTCAAAGGCAAAGGATAGCTATAGCTCGCGCTTTGATAACAAATCCTGAATTTGTCCTTCTTGATGAGCCAACCTCGGCGGTTGATGTCTCAGTAAGGGGCCAACTTCTTAATCTTTTCATAAAATTACAGAAGGAAATGGATTTAACTTATTTATTCATCAGTCACGATCTCAGTGTTGTAGAATGCATTAGTGATAGAGTTGGTGTCATGTATCTTGGAAAGGTTGTAGAACAAGCCCTAACTGACGAACTCTATAAAGAACCACTCCACCCCTACTCTGTAGCTCTATTTTCATCTATTCCTATCCCTGATCCAACCAAGAGAAAAAAACGCCTTCTACTAGAAGGTGAAGTACCAAGTCCAGTTAACATACCCGAAGGATGTCGTTTTCATACAAGATGTCCTAAAGCGTTCAAAAATTGTACTTTGGAAGAACCTGAGCTTTTAGATGTTGGAAATGGACATTTGGTTGCCTGTCATCTGTATAAACCATGAATTAACTAGTAATTTTTTCTGGAAAGGTTTTGGTGATTTCTACTAATAAATGACTACAATAGTTATATTGTCTAAACCAGAATATATCTTACATAATACTTTAAGATTTAGAATACATTATTCAGAGGTAATAAAAGTGTCTTATGAAGTTAATGAAGAATTTCTAGCTAAATTAGTAACAGTTCCTCGTGCAACAGGGTATGAATTTCCAGCCCAACGTGAAATTAAGAAATATCTTGAGAAAGATGTTGATAAAATAACTACTGACCGTCTTGGGAATCTAATTTCAGTAATAAATCCTGCGAGTCCAATGAAAATCATGCTGATGGGTCATATCGATCAGATTGGCTTTCAGATCTCTCATATCGATGATAAAGGATTTCTTTGGTTTCTCCCATTAGGTGGCATTGATACATCAACGCTTACTGGAAAACGCGTAAAAGTTTATGGAAAAGATGGTATCGGCTATTTAGGTGTTATCGGTAGAAAAAATTATTATTTATTGTCCCCTGAGGAGAAGAAAAAGTCCCCCGCGATGGAAAAACTCTATATCGATATTGGTTGTAAAGATAAGGAAGAAGCTGTACAAAAGGTAGATGTGGGCGATTTTGCGATTTGGGATTATGGTTATCAACGGTTAGGAGATCATAACTATGCTGTAGCGACTGGATTTGATGATTCTATAGGTGCGTTTATCGTTGCTGAGATTATGAAGGAATTAGCGAGGGATAAGAACTTTAATGTAGGGGTTTATGGAGTCACTACTGTTCAAGAGGAAATTGATCCATACTCACGAGGTGCTAGAGTAGTAGCAAACGCACTTAAACCAGATATTGGTATCGCATTTGATGTTGGAATTACAGCTGATACACCCGAAATTGAAAAAAAGCAAGTTGGGGATACTAAACTTGGAGAAGGAGGGATTATTGCAATAGGACCTACTTTAAATCCAGTTTTAACTAAAAGATTGATCGATATTGCTGAAAAAAATAAAATCCCTTATCAAAAGTGTGCATCTCCCAGTAGTACAGGTACTGATGCAGATGCATTGAATTTATCTGGTTCCGCTACAACTTTGATCTCCATTCCTAATCGTTACATGCACACTGCTAGTGAAGTAATCTGCCTAGATGATGTGAAAAACATAGTTATTTGGATTATTGAATTTATTAAATCAGTTAAGGAAAAAGATAATTTTATCCCTGTGTAATTCATCCATCATAAAACTCCTGTATATTCGGATTTCTACCTCCGAACACCTTTATTCAGCGGATTAAAACAAAAGCAATCTCATTATTAAAAGACTCTTGTAACAGTTTTCGTTACTATGAAATATAAATTGCCCTCTAATCATCATGTAAACATCGAGTGCACCTTGATTGAGACCATTTCGTTGTTGAAGAATTCTATTGCTGTAAGAGTATCTAGAGTTTGTTGTTTAAGGTTAGTAAACATTTCTTTAACCATTTCTTGACGTGCTAAATCCTTTAAATCTTTGTTATTCCAGATAAGGTCTATTTTTTCTCCAAAGTCACTGGTTATGTTTTCCCACGTAAAATTTTGCTTACTTAGATTCACCAATTTCTGTGAATATGTGAGCACAAACTGTTCACCAACGTTAGCTAGAGTGAAGCGCGAAATATACTCATCAGATTCACCACTTATTACTGCTGCAAGAATCAGAGAAGTTTCTTGACATTCTATAGGAAGTAAATACAACCGATCACTACCTATTTTTATAAAATCGATAGATTGTCGTGTTATAAATATGGTTAATGAGGAGATTGCTACAATAAGGCCTGATAAGAGTTATTCGTTGAATTCATAATCGGAATACTGAGTATGATAGTGGAATAGACAGACACCTGCGTTACTAGTTATGAGCAGGTCCTTGATAATCAAAGACATCAGTCGAACCTTAAGAATTGACTTTGCAAATGAAAGGCGACTAAAATTAAAACAGCCATAATATCCAGATGAGGTTGCTAAAATGCCATTGAAATGTATTCACATATGTCATTCACTACACAAGAATACTTTCTGATTGCATTCGGGAATTAAATATTCATTCTATAAATATATTAGAGCTTACAATCATCTACAGTCAATAGAATAGTAAAAAAGAGAAAATAACGGTCTAAGTTATTCATTCTCCATTATGGAAGTTTAAACGCATCATTACTTCCTGTTTTCTCTTTTATTTCTCAATGTGAACATCCATACAATTCCTATTATTCCAGTTAATATCAGTACATTGTGAGCAGGAATAAATTCAGGAACCCAACTGCTTTCATCAGAAACTTGGATATCATCAATATTCCAGCCAAAAAATTCAGCTACATTGTTACTAAAGAAACGGAATTGAAATTGGAAATTGGCTGTACCAACACAATCACTTACATCAATAGTAACCATTGTCCATTCATCAAATCCATACCCTGAATAATATGCTTTAGATGTCCAGGTCGAACCGTCATAAACACTAACTTCACCATGATCGACGCCATCTTCGATGTCGTAAAGATGCCAGAAATGAAGGTAAGCACTTGTTGCTGTTGATAGATCTATAGCAGGAGAGCTGGTCCAATCATACCAGTTTGAACCATATAGCCAACAAATATCATCCCCACAGCGGAGTGCAAAATTTCCAGAATGGGTGTAGCAGTTCCACCAGCGCCAATTCGTCGACGGATTGGACGATCAATCAAATAAATGACTGATAATCTCAAAATCTTCTTCATAATAAATGGTTGCCGCCGAAACAGGGGAGATCATGCTTAAATAACTAAGGATAACCAGTATAAGAAAAAACAACCTCATTTTCAGGACAATCACCCTCTCTCTCAACAAATCAGTGTATTTCGGTCTAATTTTTGACTTTTATTAAATGCTTTTTCTTACAATACTTTTTTCACCTTAATGACTTATCTCTAGTCTTCCTAATTCCAGATATATTCTCTTAATTTAAGAGAATCCAATAAATTGTTTTTTAATTGCTTAATAGATTCCGAACCGAATTTAATAGAATTCTTTTTGTTAGTGCAGCTCTAATCATTATCTAACAAAATAATTAAGGATTGAAAAATTATGACAAAAGATCTATCAGTACTCAAAGAAATTTCTACCAAAAAAACATTTGCTCATGTTGCTACTCTTATGAAGGATGGATCTCCCCAGGTCAGTCCTGTTTGGATTGACTGGGAAGAAGAGACAGGATTCTTAGTTTTTAATACCGCCAAAAAACGTCAAAAAGAGAAGAATTTAAACAGAGATCAACGTCTAGCTATTTCAATGTCAGACCCAGATAATCCCTATCATTACGTAGGTATTCGTGGCGAGGTTGTTGAAATCACTGAACTGGATGCGGATACCCATATCAATAAACTAGCAAAGAAATATCTTGGTGTCGATGAATACCCCTATCGTCAACCTGGAGAGGTTAGAGTCGTAGTTAAAGTCCGTCCTATTTCAGTAGCAGCTACGTAGCTTCTCATAATGCTTATTGCAGTCTTAATGGGAGGAAAGTTTCTTATTTTTTGGAATTTAATGCAGTTTTTTTCAAAAAGACAATAAATAGAGATAGTTACCTCCTTACCCAATATTTATGAATTAGATCTAAGAATTTGGAAACATAATTATAGCGTTAATTGTCATAAAAATGCTGGTTTGTGAAGGAGATGCTTCTTACGAGAAAAGTTAAATTAATTGCGTGAGTATTTTAACAAGCCTTATCACGAAATAAATAGAGAATGAATCTCATCAGTTGAAGTATATGGCCTGAGCTGGCTAGGCTGTAACACAAAAAACGGAAGGATAGGAACTTTCCTAAGAACTAAAAAGAGGTTTTGTTGTGTCTAGACTTAACTTTCAGAATTTCGATTTTAATGCAATTAAAAATAGTTTAAATAGCTTAAAAGGATTGTTATGGCATTATGAGTACACTGCAGGCTATTACCAGCGTTTAGCAGAAGGATTTAGTTTTATTCATGCTCCTAGAAAAAGATTGCCTCATGCTAATCCTCTCACGGAGTTATTACTTTCATTTTTTGGTGAAAATCGAGCTTTGAACTCGAACGAACTCAGTAGACTATTTT